>NZ_JARESU010000490.1:0-975 GCF_046027075.1 Paraburkholderia sp. RL18-085-BIA-A
GTCGCCAGTGGCTGGGAGAAAGGCGTCGTCGAGAAGAACGTGCAGGACAGCCGCCTGCGTATCTGGATTGAGGCGCGTGGGCAACGCTTCGGCAGTTTCGCTGATCTGAATGCATGGCTGGCGACCCGGTGCCGGTCGTTGTGGGATCAGGTGAAGCATCCGGACTATCGTGAGCTGAGTGTTGCCGACGTGTTCGAGCAGGAACGCGCCCATCTGATGCCGATGCCAACACCGTTTGACGGTTATGTTGAGCGTGCGGCACGAGTCTCGTCGACCTGCCTGGTGGTGATTGGCCGCAATCGCTACTCCGTGCCATGCGAATTCGCAGGCCAGATGCTCAGCACGCGGCTCTATCCTGGCCGTGTCGTGGTGGTTGGCGACGATGCCGTGGTGGCCGAACACGATCGACTGGCCGACGAAGGACAGGTGCGATACGAGTGGCAGCATTACATCCCGCTGATCCAGCGCAAGCCAGGAGCCCTGCGCAACGGTGCGCCGTTCCATGACATGCCCGAGCCGCTGCAACGGCTGCGTCGGGCGTTACTACGTGAGCCAGGCGGCGACCGGGTAATGGCTAAGGTTCTGGCGCTGGTCCCGGAAAGCGGTCTGGATGCCGTAGTGGTTGCAGTCGAACTCGCATTGGAGCAGGCGCCGCCCTCCGGGCGCGTGAGCGTCGAGCATGTGGTGAACGTACTGTCGCGCATGCGCAGCGTGCAGATGCCGCCGAAGATCGATACTGCGCTACAGCTGACGACACCGCCGCTGGCCGACACATCGCGCTACGACGGGCTGCGCCCGGCACTGCAACAGCCGGAGGCCGGTCATGCGTGATCTGATTGTCGAACTCAAACACTTGCGGCTGCACGGCATGGCTGCCGGCTGGGCCGAACTGCTCGAACAGGTGAATGTCGAGGCGGCGTCTTCGCAATGGCTGCTCGAACGGCTGTTGCAGGCCGAGGTCGCGGATCGGGCCGT
>NZ_JARESU010000491.1:0-969 GCF_046027075.1 Paraburkholderia sp. RL18-085-BIA-A
CCGTCGCGTCATCTGACGACGAGCTCCAAGCCGCGCTGACGATGGCTGGACGCAATGAGTTTGCCGCGTCGCACGCTCTTCTTGAACAGGCGAGGTCTCTTTTAACCGAGGCATGAAATCAGCGGCGGCGAACTGGACGCGGTTACGCAGCTCGATTGTCGAACCTCGGCGGTTCAATGGCCATGCCCGACTCCGTGCCCGCCATGACCGCCCCAGTGGCCATGTCCACCACCCCAGTAGCCGAAGCTGAACGACACCGACGGTCCCCACCAGCCGGGCCAGCCATACCACGGGTAGGGGGGATAGTACCCGGGGTAGTAGGCGGGCGCGACGTACATGGGCGCCGGAAAGACATACGCGGGTTCACTCGGCAATGCGGGCGGGATGTTCTGGGCGTCGGCGCCGTTCGACAAGCCGTAGCCTTGAGCAGGGACTTCGTGCTGGGTAGCGACAGTAGGAACGGCGGGATAGTATCCGTATGGATAGTAGCCGGGAGGGACGTAGTTGCAGCCGGACAGCGCAAGCAGTGCAAAGGCGCTACCGGCGCGCGCCGTTGCCGGGAAGAGCTTCATGACATGCTCCTGTTTCGTCGCGACGCCACGATGCGATGCGGCGCGCACTTATGAGCATACTTCAGCGCTGGAATAGAGGGAACGGTGCGTGTATGGCCGGATGCCGGTCCGCCCCCAACCGCGGCGCCTGGGGAGGAAGCAGAATTTCCAGGCGGCACTTGCCCGGTACGAAAAGCCCGCCGGCGGAGCTCGCCCGGAGGGTGGTCTCGTTTCCACAGGTGGGTTCAGCCCATCAACCCGTTTGCGAAGCAATCAACTTGACGTCACGGAACGGCTCTCGTTGCATGTGGGCAGACATAGAAGCAAAAAAGCCCCTCGGACTTCCGTCGCGAGGGGCTCCCATTCCAGCGGTCCGGCTTAGAGAGCGGCATCCTTCAGTTTCTTCAGCGGGCGCACC
>NZ_JARESU010000492.1:0-959 GCF_046027075.1 Paraburkholderia sp. RL18-085-BIA-A
AACCAGCAGGCCCACCGGCCCAGTGCGAACTGGCCGAAACTCCATTTGCGCCGGGTCCGCTCGAATTGTGGGATGGACCAGGCGTCCGGGGCATACCTGGCCGCTGCGTTGCGCATGTCTTGTGAACTGTCTTTTCATCTGCTGTAGGACAACCTCATTCCCAAGTATTAACTGACGGAAGTTGACTCCGGGCTCTGCCGCCGGCTGACCAACCTTCAACCTTCACGGCGGTCCCTGTGAATTTCCGAATTCTGCCAAGAGAAACAGGACTCACAATGAAAGGGTACCAAAACCTGAGTCATATGAGATGGGATGCCGATGGCGGGCCATTACTTCCCGAACTCGCTTGTCGGGTGGACTGTCAAGGCGTAGAAACCTGGTACGCTTTGTGTACTTCGGTGACGCCGCTTACGTCACCCGGCAAGGCATGCGAGGGAGGGGGCATGACATTCAAGGCTCAGTGGTACCGGGACAAGTTTGCGAAAAAGCGTGGCAAAGGCTTCTGTGGCTATCCGGTGGCAACGGTTGCCTTCAACGGGCCAGACGACACGAGAGCGACGAAGGTCTCTGTTGGCATCGTCGCACACGAAGGTGCTGACGCGGACCGCTGTTGAGCGGTGGTTCTGCAAAACAACCGATGCGAGAATGGATCCAGAAGTCACCGAAGCAATCATTCGATTCATCGATCATCACGGTGCCAAATCGGTGGTGGCCGTCGATCGCATCATCGGCTGCCCACATGAGGAAGGCATTGACTACCCGGAAGGTGAAAAATGTACGCAGTGTCCGTTCTGGGCCAACCGTGATCGATGGAGCGGCGAAATCATGCAGTGAGATGTCAGGAGGCAAGCGCTTCCATCCTCGCGCTGAGGCGTTCCTTACCCGCTTCATTCCGACCCTAGATTCCTTGACTGAATTGATCTTGTAGCAGTCGAGTCAAGTTTTTCTACGCGGCGATC
>NZ_JARESU010000493.1:0-947 GCF_046027075.1 Paraburkholderia sp. RL18-085-BIA-A
GAGTATTCGTTATTGAGCGCAAGCGCACCCGTGGACTCGAAGCTAAGGGCACAAACGTCAGGCGTTGTGGCAGATTATTCGTAGTCCACGGGTGCACGTCCCGCCTTCGCTGGCAGCTACCTGCCAGCTGTGACCAGTATCACGGAAAGCGGGACGGACTATCTATATTCGGCAGATACTGCCGCAGCAGCCCGTTGGTGTTCTCGCAGGTACCGCGTTGCCATGGACTGTGCGGATCGCAGAAGTACACGCGCACGCCGGTGGCGGCGCTGAGCTCCTGATGCCGGGTCATTTCCTTACCCTGGTCGTAAGTGAAGCTCTGGCGCAGTGGGGCGGCGATCGAATTCAGTTTGGCAGTGAAGCCCGCCAGTGCCGAAGCGGCGGTGGCGTCTTCCATCTTCGCCAGCAGCACCAGGCGACTGGTGCGCTCAACCAGCACGCCGACGGAAGACTGATTGCCGGCGCCCTTGATGAAGTCACCTTCCCAGTGACCTGGCATCACCCGATCGTCGACCTCAGGCGGGCGCACATGGATGCTCACCATGTCGGGGATCTGGCCGCGCCGGTCAGTGCCCCGCTTGCGTGACATGCGGGTGCTGTGACCGTGGCGCAGACAGGCGATAAGCTGGCGGCGCAGTTCACCGCGTGGCTGCGCATAGATGGCAGTGTAGATGGTCTCATGCGAGACGTGCTGGGTTGGATCGTTGGGCCACATGCGCTTGAGCGTACCTGAGATCTGCTGGGGCGACCACTTCCATTCCAGCAGGGTGAGTACGACGCGCCACGACGTGCTTTGAGGGTGCAGCTTGGGACATGGGCGCGCAGCCTCGCGTCGGCTCGTGCTGAGCGACTGCGCCGGGGCAAACGCATAGCCCACGACAGAACACGTGTTCCTGGTCAGCTCGCGGCTCACAGTTGATGCCGGGCGCCCGAGTGTTCGGGCCATG
>NZ_JARESU010000494.1:0-942 GCF_046027075.1 Paraburkholderia sp. RL18-085-BIA-A
CCGTTTTGCCGTCTGATGCGCTTCAAGCGTTTCGCCGACGACAGCGATGCGGTTACCCAATTGAAAGATGAGCCGGTCGTACTGGTTTGCGCACCGTTGTCGGGACACCACTCCACGCTGCTGCGCGACACGGTGCGAACGTTGTTGCAGGACCACAAGGTGTATCTGACCGACTGGATCGATGCGCGCATGGTGCCGCTCGAAGCCGGCGAGTTTGGTCTGGACGACTATGTCGCGTATATCCAGGAATTCATCCGTCACATCGGCGCGAAGAATCTGCACGTGATCTCGGTGTGCCAGCCGACTGTGCCGGTGCTCGCCGCCATTTCGCTGCTGGCGAGCCGCGGCGAGGACACGCCCCGCACCATGACGATGATGGGTGGCCCGATCGACGCGCGCAAGAGCCCGACCTCGGTCAACTCGCTCGCCACCCAGCACTCGTACGAGTGGTTCGACAACAACGTGATTTTCACGGTTCCGCCGAACTATCCGGGCGTGGGTCGCAAGGTGTACCCGGGCTTTTTGCAGCACACCGGTTTTGTCGCGATGAATCCGGAACGTCACGCGGCCTCGCACTGGGACTTCTACCAGAGCCTGCTGCGCGGCGACGAAGAAGATGCGGAAGCGCATCGCCGCTTCTACGACGAGTACAACGCGGTGCTCGACATGGCCGCGGACTATTACCTCGACACGATCCGCGTGGTGTTCCAGGAGTTCCGTCTCGCCGAAGGCACGTGGGACGTCGCCGGCGAGCGGGTGAAGCCGCAGGACATCAGGCACACCGCGCTGTTCACGATTGAAGGCGAACTGGACGATATCTCCGGCGACGGTCAGACCTATGCGGCGCATGAGCTGTGCACCGGCATTCCGGAGAGCGACAAGCGCCACTTCACCGCGGAAAAATGCGGCCACTACGGCATTTTCTCGGGACGGCGCTGGCGC
>NZ_JARESU010000495.1:0-940 GCF_046027075.1 Paraburkholderia sp. RL18-085-BIA-A
GTCAAGTCTTCCGCGCTCGCACATCCGAACGGCCATTAATCGACTGACGTGTGTGATGTTTCCTTCACGCGAAGATCGCAACACGTGGCGGAAGAATTCCTTTTATTGGCTATTTCGTATCACCTAAGATGATGGCCGCGTGGACTGACCGTTAGGTTTCCTGTGTTCTACAAATACGTGAGCTGTAGTGGACTTCTCGCAATGCTGTAGCTTATTGGTTCACTGTGCGCCATAAGAACAGATGATAAGGATCGTGTCTTTGGACTGTCCGGGTACGACATAGGCGCCGGAACTTTCGGTCAAGACCTTGGTTGAACCCGCCAGTTCAAGAAGTTGCGAACCGCATCCCAGCTAGGCTTGTGCAATAAGCAATCGCATGGAGAATCCAGAAAGAATCCACTATTGATAGCGACCTTAAAAGGAGGTAACGGCCATGTCTTGCGCAATAACCTTCTGCAATGCGAAGTCGAGGAGTGAAGATGAACGGTCCGGCGAGCCTGTTTCGAAGCTCATAGGCATTGTTCTATACGACGGTTTTTCTCTCCTCGGAACAGGGACACTCGTAGAGGCGCTGCATATCGCCAACGAATTGCAGCGGTCCTCCGACGGCGCTTGCCTAACCTATGGCGTTCGTCTCGTATCGACTCGCGGCGGTCCGATTGCGTGCTCGTCCTCTGTATGCTTATGGACGGAACGCCTCGGCGGACAATGGTTCCGAGCCTTCGATATGCTGTACGTCGCGGGCGGAGCGGGTGTGACGCGTGCATCGGCAGACGAGCGACTCATCGAACTGTTGAGGATCGCAGGTTCCCAAGGCGTCGCGATAAGCGCGCTGGATAACGGGCATGCGCTCTTGACAGCTGCGGGCCTGTCGGACAACAACTGGGCGTCAATCGAGCGCGATATCTTGATGCACAACTATACCGATCGGCGTCTGAGC
>NZ_JARESU010000496.1:0-932 GCF_046027075.1 Paraburkholderia sp. RL18-085-BIA-A
CGCAGATCGACCTGCTGGTCCGCCATGTGGGACCCTGCGGTGTGACGCAGCCAGTGTGCCGAGGCCTGCCCGAGGCGGTCCGCGCGCGGCGCATGGTCGTCACCACGCGCCCGCAGGGCGTCCGCCGCACCGCTAAACACATCCTTCACGATCCGGTGCAGCGCGGCGCGCGTGAGTGGCTTGCGCGACTGGCCAACCGGCAGTACCAGCGGCGTGTCCTCGCCCGGCGAAGGCAGGGCCGGCAGTCCCCGTGCCCGCCGGTAGGTGCCCAGTTCCGTCATCATTTCCGCGGTGGCGGGCACCAGCCGCTCCTTGCCGCCTTTGCCCAGCACGTCCAGCCACCAGCGATCCTGGCCAGTTTCGTCAGCGCGACGGAAAAACCGTCCCATCGTGTTGGTGCCGACCTCCGTGATCCGCAGACCGCCCAGATAGAGCAGGGTAAAGAGCCAGCGCACGCGGGCGTGGTGTTCGCGCTCGCGACCGGTCTGCACCGGCATGCCCTGGATGTAGGTCTTGACCTCGAGCCACAGCTCGGGCGACAGATACCGGACGATGCGCGGGCTGGCCCGCCGGCTGCGCTGACGCGAGAGTGACAGCGGATTGCCGGCCAGATAACCGGCCTGCACCAGCCACGCAAACATGACGTTGAGGATGACCATCGCCTGGCGCTGGCTCGAGCCGGCCAGCGGGCCGGAGAACGGCCGCCAGCGCGGATCGTGGCGGGGATGCCTGCGTCCGCCGTCAGCGGTCCATCGCGCGGCGGGCTGGGGATCGGCGAGAAAGTGCTGGTAGCCGAGCAGGTCCTCGTGCGTGAGCGAGGCGAGCGGTTTGCCGGTCTGCAGGACGGACCACAGCAGCAGCCGTTCGGCTTCCTTGCGGTAGTTGTCAAACGTGGTTTTGGTGTCGACGAAACGGGCCAGCCACGCGCGCAC
>NZ_JARESU010000497.1:0-932 GCF_046027075.1 Paraburkholderia sp. RL18-085-BIA-A
TATCGCCTTCTAAAATCCACTGCGACGATGTCTTCTTCGCGAGCGCCGTGAAGCATTGCTCGATAGCGTCCGCTGTCGAGCGGTCCCGGCGAAATCCATACGAATGCGAGTCAGCGCACGTTTCCGACACGGGTTCAAGGGCAAGCAGGTGTAACGCCTGCATCGCTCTATCGACCATGCACGGGATACCGAGCGCTCTCATCTTGCCATTGCTTTTTGGTATATAAATTCTTCGCAATGGTCGGGGTGCATACCCATGCCGAGATAATCTCTTGACGGCACGATATTTGGCATCGGGTTTGGACCACGTTACCTTGTCCACGCCGGGCGTCTTCTTGCCGTGATTCTCAGTCACCCGTCTGACGGCGAGTGCTTTGCCGGCAAATGAGTGGGTCAGCAGCCATTGCAAGGCTTTCACCTTGCCCCAGCGACCTTCCTTTGTCGCCTTGAAGATCCGCGTTTGCAGCCTTCTGACTTCCCGGTAGCACGTTGCCCAATGAATATCGTGCCAGTGCCCCGCGTCGCCGGAAGGTGCACCAGCGCATGCTGCGTTCGCCGTCATCTGCTCTCCCTCCTGTGAAGGTTTCTCAAAGCTCTCTTCATGAAAGACCTTGTCGAAGTCTGCCCGCTTTCGCGCAGAGTAATGTCGCCCGATGGCTCAACCCTTATCCATCCGATTACAGGATGGCGTTCGCTTTTTCGACAATCCTTTACCCGCACCTGCCACAGCGTTCCTTGCGGTTCGCCTGCCCCGAAGGGCGCAGATACGCGCTTACCATGTTCCGCGTAAGTAACACGAGCGGGGTAGACCCTGCCTATCCACCGGTGGCCCTGCTGTCCGTGTGCCCCCACCATATACGGGAGCATCCGGCCACGTACCTTTTGGTTCAAGCCTGTCAGCACCTTTGGCTTGTTGACGCTGACGATGTTTA
>NZ_JARESU010000498.1:0-892 GCF_046027075.1 Paraburkholderia sp. RL18-085-BIA-A
GAGCGCTTTGGACGCGTGCGCCACCACATGAAACTTGTCGAACGTCACGCGCGCATCGGGCAGATGCTCGTCCACGCCCTTGATGAAGGCGGCCGACATGTCGATGCTCACCGATTTGATCTGCGCAGGCGTTGCGTTGTGTTGCTCCAGGTGATCGGCAAAGCGTTCGACAACGCCTGCATCCTTGCCGGGCGTGACGAAGACCACACGCCTGCCGTCCATGTCGGTGACCAGCGAGATATAGTCGTGGCCACGTCGGCACGAGGTCTCGTCAATGGCCACCGCAGTGACTTCGGACAAGTCAGTCGCGGCCACGGCGAGGTCGACATAGCGATCACAGATGGCCTTCACGCGATACCACGACAGGTTCACCAGACGAGCCACCGCCGCAAATGTCATCTCCCGGCACAGCGTCAGCACGAGCGCTTCAAACAGCAGCGTAAAGCCATCCAGCTTGCCTATCCAGTCAGGCTCCACGAGCCGCACCGAGCCGTCTGGCAGGCGCACACGCGGCACCCGCACCTCCAGATAACAGTCAAACTGGAAGAAATTCAAGTGGCGCAGCCGTTTGATGACCGTGTCGTGCACCGGGTGTTCGCCCGGCACCCCGGGGTAGGCAAACCGGCTGCCCGCGACAAAGTCCACGGCAATCGCCAGTTCCGCGCCGAAATCGACGCCTTGCACATACCACGGTGCCTTGATTCCCAAGGCGGCTTCAAACAGCTGGGTTTGGTTCGTCATTGTTCGCGTTGTCTTGCAGGGCTGATTGCCGCATTCTGCCGCAACCAACCCTGCACCAGCTTATTTACCCCACGCGCGTCAAGTGTTCGCTTCGCCGGGCTTGCGCCCGCACTTGACCCGGAAGTCCACCCACTCGAGATTCGAAAGAGGC
>NZ_JARESU010000499.1:0-889 GCF_046027075.1 Paraburkholderia sp. RL18-085-BIA-A
CACTCACCTGCACCGCACCTTCCCAATACACCGTGTGCGGACAAACTTCTCAAAACATCCCCTGCCGCCCGATCTAACTAAGCCCGCTTGCGCACCGGCGTCTGCTCGGGCACACCCGCGATAAAACGGTCAAGTCGCTCGCTCGCATCCGTGATCGCCCAAAGAGGTACGCTGTGTAGTTGTCGGTCGTAACTCGTCGCGATCGACGCAAAAAGCGCGACTCCTGTGTCGTCCAATCTCCACTCGTCGGTCTCCCTGCCGATATCGAACACCACTGCCATAGCGCGATCCGCCACTTCGAGTTCGTCACTGCTCACCGAACCGAAGCCCAACTCAGCCAAAAAGCCGGTCAGTAGCATGGTCTGCGTGAGGGTTTGCGCGTCGGTCTTGCTGCCGGCGCCGCGGCGCAAGATGTCGAGCGCCAGATGCACCCGTAGCGCGAGGTCGTCGGCGATTTGCCGCGGGATGGGCAACAGCATGGCCTTCGCATGCCGCGCGCGTGCAACTCCAGCGTTGCGTGAAAAGGGAATAGGTTGTGCCATGAAGGTCCAATGTTTATGCCTGTGCAGATGCAATAACGGCGCGCCTCGAAAAAGGTTGAGCCCCCCGTTCTCCAGACCGCAAATGCACAGGCCGAAACGCCGGCTAGCGGCTGTTTCCGCGCTAATTGCAGTCGTCTGGCGGCGCAGCCCACCTTTTCAATTCATCTGAGCGACACCTTTCGACCGCCCTTCATGGCACAGGGCGCGTCATCAACGGATCTACTGTCACAAATGACCAGGGCATGGCGAGGAGTTGGCCCAAAAAAGCCGCAACAGCAAGCACGCCACGTCTACGCAAGCGAGACGTCGACATTATTCGAACCATCCCCGAAACCTGGCACCCGCTG
>NZ_JARESU010000005.1:0-195895 GCF_046027075.1 Paraburkholderia sp. RL18-085-BIA-A
CCTCAATACAACGATTCCAAAACGCAATAGACCATAAATTGGTTCGCGCGAACGAGTCACCTATCCATCGCAATATTGCAAACGCACGTGCTGTTGGATTCGTCTAAATCCATCGAAAATTCGGAATCGTCCGAGCGAGGCAGTTTGCCGTGGTTTCGCCCTATCTGAACAGTTTTATTTCCCGATGAGCGGGTGCCTTTGCTCAGAATTTTTCTCTTCCGCTTTATCTCGATTTAGAGCCTTTTGTGACGCCATTTGAGTGCTTCGCTTGACGGCCAATCCGCGCGATAATCTGCCGCTATTTGGAAATTGGATGGAGCAGGCAGGTATGAAGTATTCCTCAATAATGCGGCGTGCCATGTTGCTCGTGGCCTCGTGTGCGCTGTTGAAGCATGGCGGCTTTGCGCACGCGGCGCAAAGCGCAGAAGCGGCATTGATAGCCGGTATGCGGCCGGTCGTGAGCGCGCCGTCGTCCGACGTCGCCGCGCTGCCTGGCGCGCAGGCGGTCAAGCCCGACCCAACGAACGCTTCAGACGCAGCGAACACAACGAGCGCACCGGACGCACCGGCCAACGATGCGCAGGGCAACGTCGCCGAATTGATGCAGATGATTCACGACGCAAAGCTGAGCGAACTGCGCACCGCCTATAACGGCAGCTATGGCGCGAGTCTGTTCTTCTATTCGCAGCAGGTGACGTACTACGTCGCTTTGTTTCAGAACAAACATTTCTGGCGCGTGATCAAGTCGGAGAACATGGATCGCGCGGAAGCGATTTACGCGGATTTTGCACAGCAAACGGTGCAGCTCTCGGAAGTCGAAATTCGCCGCATACGGTTGCAGGCGCAGAAGGCGTACATCGAAGACATCATTACGATGTCCCAGGATCAGGCGAAGCGCCTGCAGGCCGATCTCGACGTAGCGCGCACGCAGCAGGCCAAGGTCAACGACCATCAGCGGCAAACGCTGGGCGAGGCGGTCACGCTGCATGCCGAGAAGGAAAAGGCGCAGGCGGAACTGCGTCAGGTGCAGAGTGAAGTCATGCAGTTGCAGCGGCAGACGGAGTTTGGATTGCCGGTCTCGAAGCTGCCGTAGTGAATGAAAGAAGCCCGGCTTATCAACAGCCGGGCTTTTTTGTGCCGCGATTTTCCGGGCGGCGTCGCATCGACGCTTACTTCGCGAACTGATCCGGGATCTCGGTCACGCGACGCTGCGACATGTGACTCATCCATTCGCTCGAACTGGCTGCGGGCAGATTGTTCGACATGGCGGAACGGGGCGACGCTACGTCGCGCAAGTGCGTCGCGGCGGACATCGTCACGTCAGCGTATTCGTCGAGACCGAGTTGTGCCGGCGCACGCGGCGAGTAAGCGCCGGCGGCCGACGGTCGGGGCAGCGCTCGGTGCGCAGTTCGCGGGACGGCCATGCGCGGCATGTCGTCGTTCATTGCCGCGAGTCGCGAGGACGGGTTTGCCGCGGCGCTGCGCGCGGTGTGACGGCGGATTTTTTCGCGCGGGCTGTCCACCACTTCGCGGACGGCATTTCGACGACGCGAGAGCGCATTGTTGACCATTGCATGCGCCGCTGCCGTGGCTTCGGTCGAAGCTGGCATACGCGCAGGGTTAGGCACAACGCGCCCGCTTGCGGATGTCATGCTTCCAGGTCGCGCATCGACCTTGCCGGCAGCCGCTTCACTGACTATTTCGCGGACCACCCTGTGGACCGTAGCCGCATCAGGCGCGCGACGCTCCACTGCCTGTACGTCGCGGCTCGCCGTCACCGTGTCCCCGGGCTTCGCCTCGTCGACCGCCTGGCGATGCGCCAGATGAGTGAACGCGATCCACGCAAGCATTGCCGCGCCGCTGAGTGCGCACACGCCGCCTGCCAGCGCTCCCCAATGCGGCGGCGCGCTCCGGGAAAGGGTGGCGAGCGCGGGCCGTTTCACTGCCGGCAGCACCGTTGCTTCGCCAAGCACATGCGGGGCTTGTTCGCGCGGCGCCTCGAATACCTTTGCACGCTTCGCCGTCGCAGGGGAAGCAGAAGCCGCGCCACGCCGTGCGCTCAACGGCACCCATCTGCAAAACGACAGAATGGTCTGGTCGCTCATACAGAAGGTGCGCAGCATCGCTGCATAAAGCGCCTTGAGTTCCGCCCGCCAGCTGTGGCCCGGTGGCAGCAGCGCCCAGTCACGGCCGAAAGGTGCCGGCAGACGATCGAGCGGCCGCAGACGCGGCATTGCAATGGAGCCTTCGATCAGGGTGAGCGGAATGGTGGACATCGGTCTCTCGCGGCGCCTCGTAGTGGGGCCGCCGGTGGGCGGCCGCGGGGTCGTAGGGACTCAGGCCTCGGGCGATGCGGGCGAAGCGCTTTCATGCACGCCGTACGTCGGTGCGCACGCGCCGCTCCGCTTCGCATGCCGCATGCGCGTAAAGCGCAGCGCTCGACACGAACAGATGATGGATGCGTGGGCGCGACACGGTGAAGCCATCGGTTACAGACGATGATGCTTGCAGGCCGCCGATCCGGCCATCAGACAGTTCCGAAAAATAGTGACACTTCACGCAGGCCCGGCTGATACACGGCCGACGGCCTCGCTCCGCGAAAGGTGCGATCAGCGTTTCAGCCTGTACACGTAGCGCAACGCGGTGATGTCGACGCCGCCCATATGATCCGGCTCGGCGCCGACAAACTGCCAGCCCCGTCGTTCGTAGAAGCCGATCGCCGGCGCGTTGCCTTCGAGCACGTACAGATACAGTTGCGTCTCGCCTTGCGCGCGCGCCCAGTCCTCGGCGGCGCGCATCAGCAGCTTGCCGACGCCGATGCCCTGGTAGCCGGGCAGCGCGTGCAGGTTGTCGAGCAGTACACCCCACGCCGACTCCGGCTGCCGTTCGACGCATACGAAGCCGATCGGCTCGCCCGCCAGTTCGGCGATCAGCACGATGCGGCGCTCGCCGCCTGGTGCGCCCAGCCGCGCTTCCCAATAGGCGGCGCGTTCGCGTGTGATTTCACCGTCGAGGAACGCGTCGGGCAGCAGCCCCCGGTATGTGGCCTGCCAGCTGGCGCTGTGGATCGAAGCAATCAGCGCGGCGTCGTCGAGAGTCGCGGGGCGCAGCGAAAGAGCAGGGGTGGTTCGCATCGGGATCGTGTTCAACGGAAATGCCGGGCCGCAAAGTCTACCGCGATGATGGTCGCCTAACGCGACGGTGGGAAGTACGGCCCGTAAGCAACCTGTATGCATTTCGCGACAACGCCATCACCGGTAACATTACCTGGCGCGGCTCCCGCATGAGTCACAACGTTTACCCTGATACCGCGTAAATGTGTTCAGTATGACAATGCCGCGCCCCCGGCGCGTCCTTTCCTTTCTGTTCGCCTGCGGCATCCGCTCGCCCCATCGCGGCGGATTGTTTCAACTGCCTGGCCGTCACGTCCATATGGCGGCAGGCTTCTCAGAGAATGTCATGTCTACTGCGTCACACGCTATTCCTACCCAGGAAGAATCCAAGGTCAAGACAGTTTTCCGCGTGGTCAGCGGCAACTTTCTTGAGATGTACGACTTCATGGTCTACGGCTATTACGCCTCGGCGATCGCCAAGACCTATTTCCCCAGCGGCAACGACTTCGCGTCGCTGATGCTGTCGCTGTCGGTGTTCGGCGCGGGCTTCCTGATGCGGCCGCTCGGAGCGATCGTGCTGGGCGCCTACATCGACCATCACGGCCGCCGCAAAGGCCTGATCCTCACGCTCAGCCTGATGGCGCTCGGCACGCTCACGGTCGCGTCGATTCCGGGCTACGCGACGATCGGCCTCGTCGCGCCGGTGCTCGTGCTGTTGGGCCGGCTGTTGCAGGGCTTCTCCGCCGGGGTCGAACTGGGCGGCGTGTCGGTGTATCTGTCGGAGATCGCCACCAAGGGCAACAAGGGCTTCTATTGCTCGTGGCAGTCGGGGAGCCAGCAGGTCGCCGTGGTGTTCGCCGCGCTGATCGGCGTGCTGCTGAACAAGCTGCTGCCCGCCGACCAGATGACCGCATGGGGCTGGCGCGTGCCGTTCCTGATCGGCTGCCTGATCGTGCCGTTCCTGTTCATGATCCGTCGTTCGCTGAAGGAAACCGAGGAGTTCAAGGCGCGCAAACATCGTCCGAGCATGAGCGAGATCATGAAGTCGATGGCCACCAACTGGGGCGTCGTGCTGGGCGGCATGGGCATGGTGATCATGACCACCGTGTCGTTTTACATGATCACCGCGTACACGCCGACGTTCGGCAAGGAAGTGCTGAAGCTGTCGGCCATCGACACGCTCGTCGTCACGGTCTGCGTGGGTCTGTCGAACCTGGTCTGGCTGCCGCTCGCGGGCGCGCTGTCGGATCGTATCGGCCGCCGTCCGGTGTTGCTCGCGTTCACGATCCTGACCATCGTCACCGCGTATCCGGCGCTGCAATGGCTGGTCGCCGAGCCGTCGTTCGCGCGCCTGTTGGCGGTCCAGTTGTGGCTGTCGTTCCTGTACGGCAGCTATAACGGCGCGATGGTGGTGGCGTTGACCGAGGTGATGCCGGTCGAAGTGCGCACCGCCGGGTTCTCGCTGGCTTACAGTCTGGCGACGACGGTCGGCGGCTTTACGCCGGCGATCGCCACGCTGCTGATTCACGTCACGGGCAACAAGGCGGCGCCGGGTCTGTTCCTCGGCGTGGCGGCGATTTGTGGGCTGATCGCGACACTGGTGCTGTATCGCACGCCGGAGTCGCGCAATCAGTATCGGGCGGCTTGACGGGGCTGTTTGCCCGCTGCGGGTCTGGTTGAGGAAAACCCCGCGTTCGTGAGAACGCGGGGTTTTTTTATTGCGGTGTGGCGTTGCGTGACGTGGCGCCGTGCCGTGCTTACCGTGCTCTGCGTGTGCTCCGCCAACTCGCGACGATCGCGCGGCTTGCGTCACGAACGGGTGCGGCTCGCTAGCCTTTGCGCAATTCGTTCGCCACTACATCGACGACCTCGTCCCACGCGCCGGTCCGCGGTTGACGCACCAGCGTCGCGCCCGGATACCACGGGCTGAGCGTGTCGCCGTCGAACCAGCGCCAATCCGCGGCGAACGGCAGCATCAGCCACAACGGCTTGCGCAGCGCGCCGGCCAGGTGAGCGATGGACGTGTCGATCGACACCACCGCGTCGAGCCGCTCGATGATCGCGGCGGTGTCCGCGAAGTCGCTAATCCGCGTGTCGAAGCGATGGATCGACGCCGCGTGCGGATGCGCGTCGAGCGCCGCCCGTTCGTCGGCGCTCAGGTCGGGCTGCAGCACTATCCAGTCGATGCCCTGAAGCGCGAACAACGGTTCGAGCGCGGCGAGCGGCATTGAACGTGTTTCGTTCTGCTGGATGCGTCCCGACCACGCGATGCCGATCTTGCGTTTGGCCTGGCCGCCGAGCGAGCCGCGCCATTTGCGCCCATACGCGGGCGGCACGTCGAGATACGGCGTGCGCTGCGGAATCGTGTCGAAGCTAGTGTCGAGTGCGAGCGGCAGGCTCAGCAGCGGGCATTGCAGATCGGCGGCGGGGCGCGGCGCGCCCTGGGCGATGAGCGTCACGCGCCAGGCCTGTGCGGCCGGCGCCAGTAAAGGCAGCAGTTGCGGCTGTACTTCGAGCACGACGCGCGCGGCGCGCTGTGCGGCGAGCGGCACGAAGCGCACGAATTGCAGCGTGTCGCCGAAACCCTGCTCGGCATGGATCAGCAGCGTGCGCTGCTCGATCGGCTCGCCGTGCCAGCGCGGCAGCGTCTGGATGACCGGCTGCGCGGCGATTTGCAATCGCCATTCGTACTCTGGCAGTCCACGTGCGAAATCGCGCTGCGCGAGCCACGCGAGCGCGCGGTTCAGGTGCGCGGACGCGAGGTCGGGGCGCAGCCGCAGCGCCTGGTCGAACGCGCGCACGGCGGGCGCATGCGCGTTCAGCGCCTGGTGCGCGGTGCCGAGACTCAGCCACGCAAGCGCGAATTGCGGATCGAGGCCGACCGCGCGCTCCAGATACGGCAACGCCTGCGCGTGACGACCCAGCGCCGCCAGCGCGTTGCCCATCCCGTAGATGGCAGGCGGCAGATTCGGCTGGTAGCTCAGCGCGGCCTCGAACGACGCGACCGCTTCGGCATGGCGGCCGGTGGCGTCGAGCGTATTGGCGAGATTGAAGTGCGCGGCGACGAAGCGCGGCTCGGCGGCAAGCGCCGCCTGGAACCGGGGGATCGCTTCGTCCGCGCGACCCAGCGCGTTCAGCGACATGCCCATGTTGTTCAACGCGCCGGCGTGGCCGGGACGCAGTTCGAGCGCGCGCCGGAACGACGCGATCGCTTCGGTGTGCCGGCCGAGCGCGTGCAGCGCATTGCCGAGGTTGTTATGTGACGAGGCGTCGTCGGGTTGCAGGCGCAGCGATTTCTCGAACGCGTCGGCGGCGTCTTCGTGGCGGCCCAGCGACGCGTACGCGTTGCCGAGGTTGTAATGCGCCATCGGGAACGACGGCGCGAGGGTCAGCGCATTGCGGAACTGTTCGATCGCGTCGTCGATCTGGCCGAGCGCCTTCAGCGCGTTGCCGAGGTTCAGCTGCAGCGCGGCGTCTTCCGGGCGCAGGTTCACCGCGCGCCGCACGAGGGCGGCGGCTTCGGCGTGCTGGCCTTGCTGGTGGCGTAGCACGCCCAGCAGGTGTAACGCGTCGACGTGCTTGGGATTGCCGTCGAGCGTCGCGCGATAGCCGCGTTCGGCATCGTCGAGGCGGCCGTCACGGTGCGCCGCGAAAGCGCGCTCAAATACAGGTTGCATGACGGGGGATGGCATTTGGGTGAGGCAGAGGCCGCATTTTCCCACACTCGCCGGACGACGCTCCGATTTGACCGGTTCCATTGCCATCTATAACATTTGAACATCTGTTCATATGTGTGGCTGCTATGTCTGTTTCGGTGCCGACTTTCATGGGGAATTCTTCGCGGGCTTTGGCTGCTTCTGCCGCTTCCGGCGGTTCCGGCGGTTCCGTTTCGGTTTCCGCTTTGGCTTTGTCGCCTGTGAGCGATCAGGGCGACGCGGCGGATTCGGTCGTGCCGCTGGCCGAGCTGTTCCGCCTGCTCGGCGATCCTACGCGTTTGCGCATCGTGCTCGCGTGCGTCGACGGGCAGCGCGCGGTCGGGGCGATCGCGCAGGGGCTGGACTTATCGCCGTCGCTGGTGAGCCACCACTTGCGGTTGCTGCGCTCGGCCCGGATCGTGCGCGCGCAGCGGCAGGGCAAGCAGGTGTTCTATCGCGCAGCGGATAGCCATATCAGCGCGATGCTGGTCGCCATGCTCGAGCACGTGGCCGAACCGGCCGACGACTTTTCCCAGGACGCGTGATGAAGAAAGCCGATGGGTCGGACCGGGATGATGAACCGCGTGGAGCGCAACAGGGCGGGTTTGCGGGGCTGGGTGCGCATGCAGGGCATCGCCGCGAGCATGGCGATCATGAGCACGGCGGCAACGACCTGAGTGGGCACGACCATAGCGATCACGATCACAGCAAGCACGATCACGCCAAGTCCACCAAAGCCAGCCACGCAAACCACGCCCACAACCACGACGGCCACCACCACCACGTCCACACCCCCGCCGCAGGCCACGGCCGCGCCTTCGCAATCGCCGTCGCGCTGAACGTCGCGATCGTCATCATGCAGGCGGTCTACGGCGTGCTCGCGCACTCCACCGCGCTGCTCGCCGACGCGGGCCACAACCTCTCCGACGTGCTCGGCCTGCTGCTCGCATGGGGCGCCGCGTGGCTCGCCACAAGGCGTCCGTCGGCACGCTACACGTTCGGCTACGGCGGCTCGTCGATTCTCGCGTCGCTGGTCAATGCGGGGCTGCTGCTGTTCGCATGCGGCGTGATCGTCGCCGAGGCGGTCGGACGGCTGATGAACCCGGCGCCGGTGGCCGGGCTCGCGGTGTTCGTCGTCGCGACGATCGGTATGGTGATCAACGGGGTTTCCGCATGGCTCTTCATGCGTGGTCAGAAGGAAGACCTGAACATTCGCGGCGCTTTCCTGCACATGGCCGCCGATGCCGGCATCTCGGCGGCGGTCGCGCTCAGCGGCCTCGTGATTCTTTACACACACTGGCTGTGGCTCGATCCGGTGATGAGCCTGCTCGTGGTCGGGGTGGTGGTGGCGGGCACGTGGGGCCTGTTGCGCGATTCGCTGCGCCTCGCGCTCGACGCGGTGCCGTCCGGCGTCGATCTGCAAAGCATCCGCGACTATCTGGCGGCGCAACCCGGCGTGATCGACGTGCACGACCTGCACGTGTGGGCGCTGTCGACCACTGGCAACGCGCTCAGCGCGCATCTGGTGATGCCGGCGGGCCATCCGGGCGACGAGTGGCTCGATCGCATCGTGATCGCATTGGGCGAGCGCTTCTCGATGCAGCACGCGACGCTGCAAGTCGATCTCGGCACCACCGAGCATCGTTGCGCGATGGATCATGCGCCGCACGCGCATTGACGCATCCAGCAACCCACGACGATATGCACGTTGCATGACGCTGCCCCATACAGCAAGCCAACGCGGGCACTCAATGATGCAGCGCACCGCTAGGCAAATTATCGGCGGCGTACACTAGAGCGGATTGTTGCCTCCGGAGTGCCGCATGGACGCTGCTGCATACGATGCGCCGCCGGTGCTGATCGTCGGCGCGGGTCCCACCGGACTTGCCGCGGCGATGAGTCTGGCGCGTGCCCACATCCCGGTGCGTCTGATCGACAAAGCACCGCAGCCGAACCCGTATTCGCGCGCCATCGGCATTCAGGCGCGCACGCTCGAACTGCTCGAACAGCATCGGCTGATCGAACCGTTTCTCGAACTCGGCCATCGCGCGCGCATCGCCAACCTGTTTTCGAACGGCATGCGTCTCGCGCAACTCGACTTCGACCCGCTGCACACGCGCTATCCCTATCTGCTGTTTCTCGATCAGTGCGTGACCGAGCGTCTGCTCACCGAGCATCTCGCAACCTTGGGCGTGCAGGTCGAGCGCGGCGTCGAACTGACGATGTTTTCGCAAGGCGCCGCGAGCCTCCAGGCAACGCTGCGTCGCGCGGACGGCCACACCGAGACGATGCGGCCGTCGTTCATGATCGCCGCCGACGGCGCGCATAGTTCGATTCGTCATCGGCTGGGTTTGAACTTCGAGGGCAAGTCCTTCGAGCAGACTTTCCTGCTCGCCGATCTGCACGCCGAAACCGATTGGCCCGAAGACGAGTTCCATATCTTCGCGTCGGGCGAGGGCCTGGTGGCGCTGTTTCCGATGGGGCACGGCCGCCATCGGCTGATCGCGGATCATGCGGTCGAACCGCCCGCCGTCGCCGCGCCTCCGAGCCCCGCAGTACTGGGCGAGCCGCCGCTCGACCGGGTGCCGGCGCCGTCGCTGGAGCAATGCAAGGCGTTGATCGCGCGGCGCGTGCGCGAGCGCGTCGACGTGTCCGAGCTGGCCTGGTCGTCGTATTTCCACTTGAATAGCCGGATGGTGGACCGGCTGCGTGTCGGCCGCCTCTTTCTTGCCGGCGACGCCGCGCACGTGCACAGTCCGGCCGGCGCGCAAGGGATGAACACCGGCATTCAGGAAGCGTTCAATCTAGGCTGGAAGCTAGCGCGCGTGCTGAAGGGCGCGGCGCCGGACCGCCTGCTCGATACCTACCACCTCGAACGGCATCCGATCGAGCGCGAGGTGCTGCGGCAGACTGGCTTCATCACACAGATGGCCGAGGCCGATCACGGGCCGCTGAAGCTGCTACGCGAGCGCGTGATGCCGGTGCTGGCCGCGCTCGGTCCACTGCGCGATGCCGCGCGTCTAACCATCAGCGAATTGTCGATCCAGTACCGGCGCAGTCCGCTCACGCTCGAACGGGTGCTCGACGGCGGCCCGCGTGCCGGCGAACGCGCGCCTGATGCGCTGGTGCATGTGGTGGACGGACCGCTTGGACGCGCACCGGGCGTCGGCTGCATTTTCGATTTACACGACCCGGCGTTCTTCTCGCTGTTTCTGCTGGTGCCGCCGCTGCCCGTCGACGATACGCCGCTCGATCCGGCCGCGAAACATGCGCCGCCGCCGGACGCGGAATTGGAGCGGCTCACCGCTGAGGTCGAGCGGCTGTTGCCGGGTGCGGTGCGGATCTGGCGCATCACCGATACGACCGGCGACGGCGGCCCGGCGCTCTCCGAGTCGTATGGACGCACGCGGCCGTCGTTCTATCTGGTGCGGCCCGACGGGTATATCAGCGCGCGCGGGCGTACCGGCTCCGATCTGCTCGGGCTGCTGAGGCATTGCGAAGCGTGGTTTACGGTGGGCGGCGAGATACCGGAGCAGGCCGCCCTGTGATGCCGGCCGCTTTCGACTTGTGCTGCCGATCTTTGACTTTGTGATTGAAGCGATGCGTGAAGCAACGCGGCGCGCGAGCGGTGCGAACCGCAAGCGCGCCCCCTGCTTACGACACCGCCGCCACAGGCATCAACCGCTCGCGATGTTTAACAAGCGCTTCCCTCACGAAGTCCGACATCGCGATGCCGTGCGCGTCCTGCGCGTCGTCGAGCGTCGCCAGCAGCGCGCGGCGCATGCGCGGTTCCCAGAAGCGGCGGATATGATCCGCGACGCCGGCGAGCGCTTCTTCGCGATCCGGCATCGAATCGAAGAAGTCGCCGATGCGGTTCGCCATGTCGATCAGGTTGTCAGTGTCCATCGTCGCCTCACTTGCCCGACGTCGCGTTGGCCAGTTCGCGCTGCTTCAGCAGATCGAGCTGCTCGGTATTGAAGCGCGAATAGTCCTGCTGCCATTGCGACGGTTGTTCGACCGGCGTCACCTGCACCGCGGTCACCTTGTATTCCGGACAGTTGGTCGCCCAGTCCGAGCTATCGGTGGTGATCACGTTCGCCCCCGACTCGGGAAAGTGGAACGTGGTATAGACCACGCCCGGCTGCATCCGCTCGGTCACCTTCGCGCGCAACACGGTCTGTCCCGCACGCGACTCGATGCCGACCCAGTCGCCGGTTTTGATGCCACGTTCCTCGGCGTCGTGCGGATGCAGTTCGAGCCGGTCCTCGTCGTGCCAGCGCGAGTTCTCGGTGCGGCGCGTTTGCGCGCCCACGTTGTACTGCGACAGGATGCGGCCGGTCGTGAGCAGTAGCGGGAATTTGCGGGTGACCTTTTCCGGCGATGCGATGAACTTGGTGATCACGAACTTGCCCTTGCCGCGCACGAAGGAATCGACGTGCATGGTCGGCGTGCCGTCCGGTGCGTCCTCATTGCAAGGCCACTGGATGCTGCCGAGTTCGTCGATCTTGCGGTACGACACGCCGTGGAAAGTCGGCGTGAGACGCGCGATCTCGTCCATGATTTGCGACGGATGCGTGTAGTCCATCTCGTAGCCGAGCGCGCGAGAGAGCAGCACCGTGACTTCCCAGTCGGCATAGCCCGGGATCGGCGGCATCACCTTGCGCACGCGCGAAATGCGGCGCTCCGCGTTGGTGAAGGTGCCGTCCTTTTCGAGGAACGACGAACCGGGCAGCAGCACGTGCGCGTACTTGGCGGTTTCGTTGAGGAAGATGTCCTGCACGACAATGCATTCCATCGACGACAGCGCCGCCGACACGTGATGCGTGTTCGGGTCCGACTGCACGATGTCCTCGCCCTGGCAATACAGGCCCTTGAAGGTCCCATGCACGGCGGCGTCGAACATGTTCGGAATGCGCAGGCCCGGTTCCGGCTGCAGCGTGACGTTCCACGCCTCTTCGAACAGCGTGCGCGTGAGCGTGTCGCTGATATGGCGGTAGCCCGGCAGTTCGTGCGGGAACGAGCCCATGTCGCACGAACCCTGCACGTTGTTCTGGCCACGCAGCGGATTCACGCCGACGCCTTCGCGGCCGACGTTGCCGGTCGCCATCGCGAGGTTGGCGATGCCCATCACCGTCGTCGAGCCTTGCGCGTGTTCGGTGACGCCCAGGCCGTAGTAGATCGCGCCGTTACCTCGGGTAGTCCCGTTGGGACGGCCGCCGCTCGCATAGAGGCGGGCGGCTTCACGCACTTGCTGGGCCGGCACGCCGGTCAGCGGTTCGGTGGCTTCCGGCGCGTTCTCCGGCAGCGCGACGAAATCGCGCCACTGCTCGAACGCGCGCGTTTCGCAGCGCTCGGCGACGAATGCTTCGTCCACCAGGCCCTCGGTGACGATCACATGCGCGAGCGCGTTGACGATGGCCACGTTGGTGCCCGGCCGCAATTGCAGGTGATGCGACGCCTTCACGTGCGGCGTATCGACGATATCGATGCGCCGCGGATCGACGACGATCAGCTTCGCGCCCTCGCGCACGCGGCGCTTCAGACGCGAGCCGAATACCGGATGCCCGTCGGTCGGATTCGCGCCGATCACCATGATCACGTCGGACTTGTCGACCGACGCGAAGGTCTGCGTGCCCGCCGATTCGCCGAGCGTCGTCTTCAACCCATAGCCGGTCGGCGAGTGGCACACACGCGCACAGGTATCGACGTTGTTGTTGCCGAACGCGGCGCGCACGAGCTTCTGCACCAGATAGGTTTCTTCGTTCGTGCAGCGCGACGACGTGATGCCGCCGATCGAATCGCGCCCGTGCTTCGCCTGAATGCGGCGGAACTCCGACGCGGCGTAAGCGATCGCTTCTTCCCAGCTGACTTCGCGCCACGGGTCGGTGATCTTCGCGCGGATCATCGGCTTCGTGATGCGGTCCTTGTGCGTCGCGTAGCCCCATGCGAAGCGGCCCTTCACGCACGCGTGGCCTTCGTTGGCCTGGCCGTTCTTGTACGGCACCATCCGCACCACCTGGTTGCCCTTCATCTCCGCCTTGAACGAGCAGCCGACGCCGCAATACGCACAGGTGGTGATGGCCGAATGCTCGGGCTGGCCGAGCATGATCACGGACTTTTCCTGCAGCGTCGCGGTCGGGCACGCGGCGACGCATGCGCCGCACGACACGCACTCCGATTCCATGAACGGCTGGTTCTCGCTGGCCGCCACGCGCGATTCGAACCCGCGCGCCGCGATGGTCAGCGCGAACGTGCCCTGGGTTTCCTCGCACGCGCGCACGCAGCGATTGCAGACGATGCACTTCGACGGGTCGTAGGTGAAGTACGGGTTCGACTCGTCTTTCTTATCCTTCAGGTGATTCGCGCCGTCGAAGCCGTAGCGCACTTCGCGCAAGCCCGTCACGCCCGCCATGTCCTGCAACTCGCAGTCGCCGTTCGCGGGGCAGGTGAGGCAGTCGAGCGGGTGATCGGAGATGTATAGCTCCATCACGTTGCGGCGCAGCGATTGCAGACGATCGGTTTGCGTGCGAACCTTCATGCCCGCTTCGACAGGCGTCGTGCACGACGCCGGATAGCCGCGCCGGCCTTCGATTTCTACGAGGCAGAGGCGGCACGAGCCGAATGGTTCGAGCGAATCGGTCGCGCACAGCTTCGGCACGTTGACGCCGGCTTCGGCGGCGGCGCGCATCACCGAAGTGCCGGCGGGGACCGTCACCGCCTGGCCGTCGATTTCGAGCGTGACGTCGACGTCCGCGTGACGCGCGGGCGTGCCGTAGTCGGTGTCGTCGAGAAAGGAGCGGCTTGCGCGTTGTTGCGCCTGCGACTTGCATGCGCAGTTACCGGAACCGCAGCCGCCGGTGGGGGAGTTGAACACGTCAGACATGGTGGGTTCCTGGGTCAGGCCGCGGCCGCGTTGGCGGACGCGTCGGCGAGGCCGAAGTCTTCGGGGAAATGGTCGAGCGCGGACAGCACTGGGAACGGCGTCATGCCGCCCATCGCGCACAGCGAGCCGGACACCATCGTGTCGCACAGATCACGCAGCAATTGCACCTGGCGCGTGGAGGTGTCGCCGTTGCGAATCCGGCCGATCACTTCGACGCCGCGCGTGGAGCCGATCCGGCACGGCGTGCACTTGCCGCACGATTCGAGCGCGCAGAAGTGCATCGCGTACTGCGCGAGTTCGGCGAGATTCGACGTGTCGTCATGCACGACCAGACCGCCGTGGCCGACCACCGCGCCGACCGCCGCATACGCCTCATAGTCCATGGGAATGTCCCACTGGCTTTGCGGCAGATACGTGCCGAGCGGGCCGCCCACCTGCACCGCGCGCGCCGGCCGGCCGCTTGCCGTGCCGCCACCGTAGTCGTACAGCAGTTCGCGCAGCGTCACGCCGAACGCGAGTTCGACGAGGCCGCCTTGCTTGACGTTGCCGGCGAGCTGGAACGGCAGCGTGCCGCGTGAGCGGCCCATGCCGTAGTTCTTATAGAACGCCGCGCCGCGCGCAAAGATGACCGGCACGGTGGCGAGCGTGATCACGTTGTTGATCACTGTCGGCTGGCCGAACAGGCCCGCGAGCGCCGGCACCGGCGGCTTCGCGCGCACGATGCCGCGCTTGCCTTCGAGCGATTCGAGCAGCGCGGTTTCCTCGCCGCACACGTATGACCCGGCTCCCTTCGCGACGAACAGCTCGAAGCGATGCGCCTGCGAGCCGAGCACGCTGTCGCCGAGCCAACCGGCGGCGCGCGCGCGGGCGATGGCCGCTTCGAGCGTCTCGATCGAATGCGGGTACTCGCTGCGCACGTAGATGTAGCCGACCGTCGCGCCGGTCACGACGCCCGCGATCAGCATCCCTTCGATCAGCATGTACGGATCGCTTTCCATCACCAGGCGATCCGAGAAGGTGCCCGAGTCGCCCTCGTCGGCATTACAGACGATGTACTTCTGCGCCGCCTGCGCGCCGCGCACCGTGCGCCATTTGATGCCGGCAGGGAAGGCCGCGCCGCCGCGCCCGCGCAGACCGGATTCGATCAGTTCTGCGCAGGCGGCGTCGCCGTCGGTTTGCAGCGCGCGGCGCAAGCCTTCGAGGCCGCCGTGCGCGAGGTAGTCGTCGATGGACAGCGGATCGGTGATGCCGATGCGCGCGAAGGTCAGGCGCTGCTGCTTCTTCAGATACGGAATCTCGTCGACCACGCCGACGCGCCGCGCATGCGCGCCGCCTTCGACGAAGCCGGCATCGAAGAGGGCTGCCACGTCGGCCGCTTCGATGTTCGCGTAGCCGACGCGGCCTTCGGCCGTCGCGACTTCGACGAGCGGTTCCAGCCACAGCAGGCCGCGCGAGCCGTTGCGTACCAGTTCGATCTCGACGCCGCGGCGCGCGGCTTCAGTTTGAATGGCCTGCGCCAGCTCGTCGGCGCCGAGCGCGAGCGCCGACGAATCGCGGGGAACGTAGATGCGCGTCATGCCGTCACCTCCACACATTTGCTGGCGGCGGCGAAGATCGCATCGAACTTCTGCGGCGTGACCTTGGCGTGCAGCGTGCCGTTGAGCATCAGTGCCGGCGACAGCGCGCATTGGCCGAGGCAATACGCCGATTCCAGTTCCACCGTCGCGCCATGTTGATGCGCGGCGTCGAAGCGGCAGCCGGTGTGCGCCTCGATGTGCTGCGCGAGCGCCTCGGTGCCCATGCTGCGGCACGCTTCCGCGCGGCACAGTTGCACGGTGACCGGCGCGGCGGGCTCGCTGCGGAAGTGGTGATAGTAGGTGATGACGCCGTGCACTTCGGCGCGCGACAGGTTCAGCGCACGCGCGAGCGGCGCAACCGCCGCCGGGGGCACGTAGCCGAGTTCGTCCTGAATCGCGTGCAGCACCGCTAGCAGCGACATGCCCGGTAGCGCGTGAGTCTGCACCAGCTGTTCCGGCGCGATGGCGTGAGAATCGTCCAAAGGGGGGCTCCTTCAAAGTCATATATGCACTTGTTATTCATAATACGTGCACGTATGCTTCGTTTATTCGGTATGGGATAGCCGAACAATAGGCGGGTGAATCGGCGCGCGCAATAGGAAAGAGTTCAACATATATGATCAGGATCGAATGTCAGGCGCAGCTGGTGGTGAAAGGCGTGGACGGCCGCGAGGCAAGCCTGTCGGACGTGGTGCCGCTGCTCGCGCTCGTCGACGAATCCGGCAGCATCGCGCAGGCGGCAGCGCTTAAGGGTTTGTCCTACCGGCACGCGTGGGGTTTGCTGCGCAGCATCGAAGAGCGTCTGGGTGGTCCGCTGATCGCGAAGGAGCGCGGACGCGGTTCGGTGCTCTCCGAACTCGGGCAAGCGGTGCTGCGGGCGCAGCGTCTGTGCGGCGAGCGGCTGAACGGCAACATGCAGTCGCTCGCGAGCGAAGTGGCGAGCGACCTGAACCGCTGGCTCGCTTCACCCGCCGACGACGTGCGCATACACGCGTCGCACGGTTACGCGGTGGCCGCGCTGGTGACGGCGCTGGTGGCGAACGATCTGCCGGTCGACATCAAGTACCGCGACAGCGCGGACGCGGTCAGCGCACTGGCGCGCGGCGAGTGCGATCTGGCGGGCTTTCACCTGCCGCTCGGCGAATTCCGCGCGGTCTGCGCCGATACTTACCGGCGCTGGCTCGATCCGCAGCGCCATGTGCTCGTGCATCTCACGCGGCGCAAGCAGGGGCTGTTCCTCGGCAAGGGCAATCCGAAGGGGATCGGCGGCTTGTGCGATCTCGCCCGCGACGACATTCGCTTCGTCAATCGTCAGCCCGGCTCCGGCACGCGTATGTTGCTCGATCTCGCGCTGCGCCAGCTCGGCGTGGATCCGGATCGGGTCAACGGGTATGCGTCGACCGAACTCACGCATTCGGCGATCGCGGCGTTCGTCGCGAGCGGAATGGCGGACGTCGGTTTCGGCGTGGAGCCCGCGGCGCATCACTTCGGGCTCGGCTTCATTCCGATCGTCGACGAGGATTATTACTTCGCATGCGACCGCGCGAATCTCGAACGCGCGCCGCTTGCCGACGTGATCAGGTTGCTGCGCGGCAGCGCGTTTTTGCACAGCGTCGAGCATCTGGAAGGCTATGATCCACGCGACTGCGGCAAGCTGGTCGATCTTGCGGCTGGCCTCGGTGAGCCGCACTGATGCGGCGCAGTAAAAGGCTGCGGTGAGAGGCAGCATTGAGAGCTCGCAGTAAGAGGCCGTAAACATCGCGCTGCCCGTGCCGCTGCGGATCGCTGCCGTTTCGGCTAATCTGTTAGCTTCCGTTCCCGCCTTGACCGCGCGACACGCCGCGCCCAAAACGATATGAAAGTTCTTCTACACGCATGTGCCGCCGCCGCGACGGCGGGTGTGCTGCTCGGCACCATTCCGCTTGCCTTCGCCCAGAATTCCCCCGGCGTGCCGGGCGGCATCCTGCAGGACGAGTTCCGCCTTGCCGAGCATCCGCAAATGCCGTTCGCCGCGTCGGCGCCTTCGGACAAATATCAACACGGCAGTAAGTCGGCCCAGCGCAAGCGCGGCGACATGGGCGACCCGAACGGCTGCAATCTGCAGTGCCCTAAAGACGAGTGACATCTCATTCGCTGCGGCGCCGGCGGTACGCGGGCGCCGCTGTTTGACCGCTGGTGTGCAACCAGCCGGCTGGCGCTCAAGGCTTGGCCGTGTGCCACATGTCCTTGAAGCCGTCTCCCTTCGCATCCCCCGCCTGCTTGTCCGCCGCGTAGCGATATAGCGGATGGCCCTTGTACGCCCATTGCTGTTTGCCGTCGGCGGCCGGAATCAGCGTCCAGTCGCCTGACGGCTTGTCCGTCGGGCTTGCCGTCGCCGCCGGCCAGTTGCTCATGCAGCCGCCGGTGCAGGCGCTCACGCCGGGCGTGGTGTCCTTGTCGAACGTGTAGAGCGTCATGCCGTCCGCGTTGACAAAGCGGCCGTTGCTCACCTTCGGCGGGTCGGCAAACGCGCTTTGTTGCAGCGCGACCAGCACGAGCGGGGCGAGGAAGAGGATCGTCTTGCGCATGATGCGGGCTCCCTGATTGACAACGTGTAGTTCGAGTATAGGCAGCGGGCGGGCAGTCGCGGGCTGCCGTTCGCCTGCCAGCAATAAACGCATGCGTGCGGGTGAATATTCCGCGGGTCGGGGTGATCCCTGGTGGGGCGAGGCGATTTTAGTGGCGAGATTAAATGGATGATTATTGACGAATGCGAATTCGTCGAAGAAATTTGGGAAATTTCTATTTGATATTTGGGATATTTATTATTGTGGATTTTTCTATTTGTTGGCTTATTTTGAAATGCGGTGTTGTTGAACGAGTGATTGATTTATCGTCTGAGACTAAATATCGTGTGAATGGATAATTAAATGACTGGAGTTCGCTTCTGGAGGCGCTGGGCAAGGGAATGTGAGACGCGCCAGAGGGCTGTGGCGGAATGGAGAAATGCGTATTGGGCTCGTATCCAATTCAGGCGGACAGCGCATGCTTTATAAAATAAGATGAAATTTGTCAAATAAAGCAAATTGTGGTTTGTGATTAATTTCTAATGTTAGGATTGCGTCGCTCGATGAGGCGGGGAATTGCTTACGAGCTAATTTGTTCAACCACTAAAAAGGTACTGAAAATGCAAAAGATCAATCGCAATGAACTGGCTAAATCCGCTGTTGCCGGTGGCTGCTGCAAGTGCGCCAACAAGACGACGCCGGTAGCAGCCACGCCGGTTGTCAAGGCGTAATAGTCTGGCATGCCGGGGAGGTCCTAGTGAGGACCTCCCCGGTCCAAAGCGTCAACGTGGAGTGAAACATGGGGTTGTGGGCCACGGCGTCAGTCATGCTGGCTTCGCTGCGGAACAGAATCGCGCATGCAAGGCGCGGACTGCAAAGCGGGTTGATCGCTCGCATGCCGGCTTCGGCAATCGAACCATTCGCCGCTGTCGTGTGGAAAATCCACAGTCTCGTCGACGCGCGCACGCGCTGGAACGGCATTGCGCGCTGCGAGATCGGCCGTGATGTGTTGCGGCTGGCGCCGTTCAACGCAACACATGTGTCGTCCGGCAGTCTGCGCGAAAGCCTGATCGACAAGCGGATCTATTACGGCCGGCTGTCGCGCGGCAGCGAAGCATGGCCGGATCTGCAAGGCGTTGCGGCAACGCTTGCCAGGAAAATCCGTCAGCTGCAGGCCGAGGTGCCGGGGCGGCCCGTCATCGTGTCGCCGTTTCACTACGTATCGCAATACGCAAACATTTACGTGATCGACGAACTGCGCGAAGTGCTCGGGCTCGAATCGATTTCGGTGGTGTCCGGCGTGCCGCGCGACATGTACGGCGACGACCAGACGCTGATCCCCAGCGTGACCGTGCTCTACACGTACGGCGACGGCGACCGCAACGGGCTGGGCCTGCGGGTCGCCCGAACGTTGAGACGCAACGACGTCGCGGTGCTGTTCGCCGATGTGCCGCCGTTCACGCTGCACCGCTACCCAATGGAGACAGTCGGCGTGTCGATATTCGGGCGCGACGCGCGCATTCATAACGGCGTGTTCCGGCTGGGCGCGCCGTTCGATGCAGTGCTGCTGCCGTTCTATCTGCGTTTCAAGCGCGGCCGGTTCAGCGGCGAATTGTTCGAGCCGTTGCCGCTCGCCGATCCCGACGCTCCGCAACGGCTCGCCAAGTGTATCGAAACAGCGGTGGTCGACAACTATCGCGACTGGCTCGTGGCCGGACATCCGTCGATGTACGCGTTCGCGCCGACCCGCTAGAAGCTTATCCGTGAGGCAATCCAGCCGCGCGGCACGACGCCCGCCCCGGGCGGACAGACACGGCGCCGGTTGCCAACCGGCGGCAATGACGCTATGGAACCCATCAATCTTCCCCAGTTCAGGGACGTCTCATGGCGCTGGATCGCGTATTCGACTTCCACGCTCGTGGCCGTCGCGATCGTGTTCGCGTTCGTTCACGACGTCGAATTGAAGCAGGACGTGCGCGCCGAAATCGTGTCGCCAGCCGAAATCAAGATTCAAGGGTTGAGCGGCCTCGTGTCGGATATCTACGTGAGCCGCGCGTCGCGCGTGGCGCAGGGCGAGCCGCTGTTTCGTCTCGACCGCGATTTCTCGCTCGCGAGCAACGGCCTGCAACGCAAAGCTTTCGACGAACACGACCGCGATGAGCAGATTCGCACGAGCGACGCGCAGTACCTTCAGCGCAAGGCCGATCTGAGCGCGCAACTGGATGCCGCGCGGCTCACCGCGCAAAGCCGGCGCGCGGAAATCGCCGCGCTCGACGATCAGATGGCGCAAAACCGCGCGCTCTCCGACGAGGCCGGGCGCAAGCTCGCGCGGCTGGAGTCGGTGGCCGACTACATCACCGCCGACCGGATTGAGCAGGCGAGCGCCGATACGCATCAGGCGAAAGTTGCTCTCGCGCAAAGCGCCGCGCGTCGTCAGCAGGTCGCTGCGGATCTGGGCGCCGCGACGAGCACCCAAACGGGCCTCGGCGCCCAACTCAACGAACTGGATGCGCGCCACGCGCGCGAGTTGCAGGATATTCGCATGCGCTTCGAACAGACCCGTCAGGACGCGACGATTTCCGCGCCGAAAGCGGGCGTCGTGACCTATTCCGGGCTGGTACCGGGGCGCTCGCTCGCGCCGGACGACGTCGTGCTCGTCATCTCGACCGGCGAGAAGGGCGCGTTGCGAGCCGCGCTGCGCATTCCGTCGCGGCGGCGCGGCTTCGTTCGCGAAGGGCAGATCGTGCGGCTCAAGTTCGACGCGTTTCCGTACGCGAAATTCGGCAGCTACCCGGCGCGGATCGACTCGATTTCCCGCACCACCGTTCGCTCGGCGATGTCGCCGGCGAGCGCCTCCGAGCCGAGCAGTTCAGAGGGTGATTACATGGCATGGGCCACGCTGAGCGGCGACACATTCAACTTCGAGCGGCAACGTTTCGACATTCTGCCGGGCATGGTTGCGACGGCGAGTATCGTGATCGAGCGCCGCACCATCGCCGAATGGGTGCTCGCGCCGCTGTTCCGCGTATTGCGAGGTTGACGGTGCGCGCGATCTATCAGAATGAAGTCGCCGAATGCGGTTACGCCTGTCTCGCGATGGTGCTGTCGCACTTCGGCCGGGCGACCGAGGTGCGCGAGTTGCAGGCGTTCAGGCCGGTCTCGGCGAACGGTTTGTCGCTGATGGACCTGTACGACGTCGCCATCGAATTCGGGCTGGCTGTGCAGGCGTACCGTTTCGGCAGCGGCGATCTGGCGAGCGTCAAACGCGGGTCGATCATGCATTTCGGCGGCGCGCATTTCGTCGTGTTCGAGAAGTACGGGCGCGGCTATGTGCAGGTGATCGATCCGGCGACCGGTCGGCGGCGCATTTCGATGGACACCTTCGTCGCCAATGTCTCCGGCTACCTGCTCGAATGCGCGCCGACCCCGACGATGCCGCGCATCCGCAACAAGTCGCGCGTGCCAGCGGCGCTTGCGCGGGTGCGCGCGCTGAATCCGCAGCTCAATGCGCAGATCGCCAAAGTGATGTTCATCGCGTTCGGCAGCCAGTTCGCGATTCTCGCGATGCCTTATCTCGGCAATCTGGTGCTCGACGACGTGGTCGCCGCCGACAACCTGAATCTGCTCAACGTGCTGGTGCTGACGTTTTCCGGCATCTTCGTCGTCGGCGCGCTGAGCCAGTACATCGAGACCTACCTCGTCGAGCTGTTGCACGGCCTCGTGCAGATGAACATGACCGAGGGCCTGCTGGCGAAGCTGCTGAGCAATCCGATTCCGTACTTCGAGAAGCGTCACGTCGGCGATCTGTTCGCGCGCGTGAAGGCGCAGGACGAGATCAGCGTGTACGCGACGCGCACCATGATCGCGCTCGGCATCGACCTGGTTGTCGGCTTGCTCGCGCTGGCTCTGATGCTGGTGCAAAGCCCGCAACTGACGCTGATCGCGCTGCTGATTTTCGTGCTCTACGTGGTGGTGTCGTTCGCGCTGTTCACGCGGATGCGCGACACGCACGCGCTCGTGCTCGAAGAGTCGGCGCGTTGCGACGACACGCTGATCGAGACGATTCGCGGCGCGTCGCTGATCAAGCTGTCGCAGGGCGAGACGCGGCGCACCGCGATCTTCATGGCGAAGTACCGCGCGTATTTCGCGGCGGTCGTGCACAACAGCCGCCTCGGCAGCGCACGCGACGCGATCCTCAAGCTCGTCAATTACGCCGACATGATCGCGATCACCTGGTTCGCCGCGCGCCTGATGCTCGGCGGCGCGATCTCGGTGGGCGTGTTCTATTCGTTTCTGATCTACAAGTCGTTGCTTTCGGAGCGCTTCGCGCACTCGATCAACGCCGCCTTCGCGTACTTCATGCTGAGCGTGCCGGTCGCGCGGGTCTGCGATATCGTCGACGGCGAAGCGGAGCGCTACACGCCGCCGGGCGATATGCACAAGACCGTCGAGGTGCGCAGCTTCGAGCGTATCGACGTGCGCGACGTCACGTTCCGCTACGGCGTGTCGGACCAGCCGGTGCTCAAACACGCGAACCTCGTGATTCGCAAGGGCGACAAGATCGTGATCACCGGCGCGTCGGGTAGCGGCAAGTCCACGCTGTTCAAGCTGCTCGCCGCGGCCGAACCGCTTCAGGAAGGCGAGATCCTGCTGAACGGCATCGCATGGCCGAATCTCACCGTCGACGAAATCCGCCGGCATGCCGTTCATATGCGGCAGGGCGATCTGATCCTGCACGGTTCGATCGCGGATAACGTGTCGCTCTTTGCCGGCAACGCGGACGAAGTGCGTATTCACGCGCTGCTCGATGAGGTCGGCCTGCTGCCCGACGTGATGCGTCTGCCGATGCGCACCCGCACGGTGATCAGCGACACGATCGCGAATATTTCCGCCGGTCAGCGGCAGCGTTTGCTGCTCGCGCGGGCGCTGTACCAGCAACGCGAACTGCTGCTGCTCGACGAACCGACGTCGAATCTCGATCCTGCGTCGGTGCGCAACATCGTCGCGTTGCTGCGGCGTATCGAGCGAACCGTCGTGGTGATTACGCACGACATGTCGCTCGCGGCCGCGTTCGATACACGTTATCGGCTGGTGGACGGCGAGCTGCTGTGCGAGGCGCGTGCGGAGGCGGTCGTCGATGAATAAGCGCACGGTGCCGGGCTTGCTGATCGCGCTCGCCTGCGTCGCTCACGCGAGCACCGCGGCGGCCGTCGATTTGCTCACGGTCGCCGAGCAGGCGGTCGCGCACGACGCGGACCTGGCGGCGTCGCGCGCAGGCTCCAGGGCCGCGCGGCTGGCGGTGCCGAAGGCCCGCGCGGCATTGCTGCCGCAACTGTCGGGCGGCTGGGGGCGCGCGTACAACCGAACCTCCATCGACGGCCTGCCGAGCGACAGCTACTGGCAAAACGGGTGGACCGTCACGCTGACGCAGCCGGTCTTCGACTGGAGTCGTTGGACTACGTACCGCCAGGCCGACTTTGTCAGCGCGCGCGGCGCGCTCGACGCTGCGCGCGCGCAGCAAGGGGCCATCCTGCAAGCGGTGCGCGCGTACTTCGACGAACTCGCCGCGGAAGACGAACTGGCGCGCGCCGATGACTACACGCTCGCGCTCGAACAGCATATCGAGCAGTTGCAGCGCAGGCAGGCGGCAGGCGAGGCGACCGTGATCGACTTGCGGGACGCTGAAGCGGCGCGCGAGCAGGCCCGGCTGCAGCAGACCGATGCCCGCAGCGATTTGCAACTGCGGCGCCTGGCGCTGGATCAGATCACGGGTGAGCCGTTTGCCGGACTGTCGCATTTGTCGGACTCCGCGCTGATGCCGCACCTGAATCCCGACGACCGGGATAGCTGGGTCACGCGGGCTGAAGCGCACGACTACATGGTGCAGTTGAAGCAGATCGACCGGCGGATCGCGCAATTTGAAGTGGAGAAGGCGCGCGCAAGGAATCTGCCGGTCGTGAATTTGACGGCGAGCCATACGCCGGCTGGCGCGGCCTCCGGCTACGTCCGACCGACCACCACCACGACCGCGATGTTATCGGTGACGATTCCGATTTTCGAGGGCGGCGAGACGGACGCGATCATTGACGAAACGCTGGCGCTCGAGGACAAGGCGCGAGAGGAACTGCTCGGCGCAACACGAGTAGCGGGCGCCAGTGCGCGGGAAAACTGGTCGCGCTTTCATGACGGCGTGACGCGGGTCGCAGGGTTGATGCGCGTCGTGCAGACCTCGCGCGCCGCGTTGAGCGCGACGCAGGTGGGCTACAAGGTGGGCAGCCGCACGAGCTCCGATGTGCTGCGGGCAGCGGATTCGTTTTACACGGGTCGTCGCGATCTGATTCGGGCGCGCTATATGACGATTGTGGCGTTGCTGCAGCTCAAGGCCGCGACAGCGACGCTGGACCTGGATGAGGTGGCGCGGGTGAATGGGTTGCTGGTGGGGGCGGGTGCCGCAGAGGCGGGCCGTCTTGCGGTGGATCGGCCGGCGGTGGTGGCAGTGGCTCGCGTGGCCGCTGCTGCGGTGGCGGAGCGCCCGGCGCCTGTGATAGATGAGCTAGGTGTCGCCAGTCAGAACGCGCAACAGACAACGACGAGTGCCGGGCCGCCGGTGATGACCCCGATCGAAGCGCTGCGCCTCGCGCAGCAGAAGGCGCTTTCGGCGACTCGCTGACGAGCGCGGTAGGGCCCATGGCAACAAAAAACCCCGCGAGCCTGCGGCTAGCGGGGGTATTTATAAAACAGTGCTGCTTGCTGCACGATGTTTGGTGGAGGCGGCGGGAATCGAACCCGCGTCCAGAAGCACTCTACGACCAGTTCTACATGTTTAGTTCTGTCATTTAATTTAACCCCAGTGACGCGGACGAACACGCTGCACTAAGGCGATTCACTAGATTTTCGACCCGGATGTCGTGACGCCACCAAGGCTTAACTGACGTATATGACCTCTGTCGGTATTGCTACCGGTCTTGCGACACTAGCCCGTCAGTGAACTAGGCAGAGGACGGCGGCCCTTAGGCTGCCAGTGCGAACGTATCGTCGTTTGCAGTTACGTTTTTCCCATTGATTAACGAGGTGACGGGTCCTCGACATGCCCTAGCCGCTTTGCAACCCCTGTCGAAACCAGGTCGCCCCCGCGGTTCGTTGCTCAAGATTTCTGAGCCAAAGTAGATTTTACAGTAGATTGACGGCCGCGTCCCGACTCATTGGTGCGGCCGCCGCCGCGCTTCAGCCGATCTCGCGCAACAGCTGCTGCAATTCGACCGGCGATTGCACGACATGCTGCGCGTGCCATTGCGTCGGCGGAATGTCGTTGCCGCAGTAGCCGTATGCAGCCGCCACGGTCTTCATGCCGGCCGCGAAGCCCGCCTGCACGTCGCGCAGATCGTCGCCGACGTAGACGACGCGCTCCGGCGCCACGTCCAGCTCGCGCGCAGCGTGCAGCAAAGGCGCCGGGTGCGGCTTCGAATGCGCAGTCGTGTCGCCGCTTACGACGCAGCCCGCGCGCTCCTCGAGGCCCAGTTGCGCGATCAGCGGCTCGGTGAGCCTGGCAACTTTGTTCGTGACGATGCCCCAGCGCACGCCGCGCGCGTCGAGCTCGTCGAGCAATTCGGGGATGCCGGGAAACAGTGTGGTCTCGATGCACAAATCCGCTTCGTAGTTGGCGAGAAACTCCTCGCGCATCGACGCGAATTCGTGATCGTCCGGCCCGATGCCGAACGCCCCACAGAGCAGCCCGCGGGCGCCCGCGGACGCGAGCGGACGCAGGTCTTCGAGCGGCACCATGTCGAGTCCGCGGTCGTGGCGCATCTTGTTGACGGCGGCCGCCAGATCGGGCGCCGTGTCGGCCAGCGTGCCGTCGAGGTCGAACAGCACAGCCTGGCAAAGACCGAGCGCGTCGTCGATGTCTTCGCGTTGGGGCAGGGGGGTAGGATCGCTCATTGTTGAATTCAGTCTGGCGGGTCGGGACGGCTCAGGCGTCGCGTCGGCAGGCGAGCATGTAGTTCACGCCCGTGTCGGCCGACAGCGTGAAATGCTTGCTGAGTGGGTTGTAGACGATGCCTTTGATGTCGGCTGTGCGCAGACCGGCGGCGCGCACGAAGCCCGCCAACTCCGACGGACGGATGAAGCGCGCGTAGTCGTGCGTGCCCTTGGGAAGCATCCGCGCGATGTATTCGGCACCGATTACCGCGAACAAGTAGGACTTCACGTTGCGGTTCAGCGTGGAGAAGAATACCCAGCCGCCCGGCTTCACGAGCGTCTTGCAGGCTTCGACGATAGCGCCGGGCTGCGGCACGTGCTCCAGCATTTCCATGCAGGTGACCACGTCGAACGTGCCCGGCTCGCGGGCGGCGAGTGCCTCGGCGGCGATCTCTTCGTAATCGACGGTTACACCACTTTCAAGACTGTGAAGATCGGCGACGCCGAGCGCCTGGGTCGACAGGTCGATGCCCTTCACATGTGCGCCGAGGCCGGCCATCGACTCGGACAGAATGCCGCCGCCGCAGCCGATGTCCAGCACCTTCTTGCCTGCCAGATGCGCGTGGGCGTCGATCCAGTTCAGGCGAATGGGATTGAGCTCATGTAGCGGCTTGAACTCGGCATTCGGGTCCCACCACCGATGCGCGAGGTCGCTGAATTTCTGTAGTTCGTGGGGGTCGGCGTTGGTCATGACGGAAGCTGCCTCGATGAGAGCGTTGGGCGGGCGCTCGAGGATAAACCCTGAGTATATAGGTCGGGGGACAGGGCGGCAAAAGGGTGGCTGTGGGGACGGCTTGTCGTGTGGCTTCGGTTCGTGGCTTCGTCGCCCGGACATGCGGCGCGTGCGTCCACTACTGCCGGACGGCGCGCTCGCTATCGCACAGCGCGATGTGCATAAAAAAAGCCCCGCCGAAGCGGGGCTTTGATACTGCGGTAACCTGAAGCTTACTGCTTCGGCGTACCCACAACTTCGACTTCCACGCGACGATCCGGTGCGAGGCAGGCGATGAGTTGCTTGCGGTTCTTCTGGTTGCAACCGGTCGTGACCGGGTTGCGACGGCCCTTGCCTTCCGTATAGATACGGTTGGCTTCGACGCCCTTGCTGACCAGGAATGCCTTCACAGCTTGTGCACGGCGCAGCGACAGACGGTCGTTGTACTTGTCCGTACCGATGCGGTCCGTGTGACCCGTTGCGACGACGACTTCCAGGTTGATGCCTTGAATCTTCGCTGCCAGTTCGCTCAGCTTGTCCTTGCCTGCCGGCTTCAGGATAGCCTTGTCGAAGTCGAACAGCGCGTCAGCTTGATACGTAATCTTTTCGCTAGAGATGGCCGGTGCAGGTGCGACCGGAGCCGGCGGGGTCGGAGCTTGAGCAACCAGGGCGCCATCGCACTTTGCGTTGGCCGTTGCCGGCGTCCAGAATGCATCGCGCCAGCAAAGCTCGTTCGTGCCGTTCATCCACACGTATTCGCCAGTACCATTCACCCAGTTGTCGTTCGTAGCTTGTCGCGACGCCGGCACCGACTGCGCCACGGCGGATGCAGCCATAACTGCGGTAGCTGCAATGAACGCGAGCTTTGAAAGTTTATTCATATTTCTCCTCTCGAAATTGAGATTACCGCAGGTTTACTGCGAGCCTGTTGACGAAGACAAGTCATACATTGCTCGAAGTATAACATTGGTGCGGAACAAAAAACGTGGTGTGTAGACTTCGAGCAGTGTCTAACTCTTTGTGCGTTGGCATTTTGCCATATCGTTCCCTTCCGACGATAAAAAAATCCGCCCCCGATCAAATCCCCCTTCAATTGTGGTGCATGCGCAACAGAAGTAATCGCCGGAACGCACCGCCAGTCTTGGCTGAGCGGCGGATTGCCCCACGCACGAATCGCGCCTGGCCGACCCGAATGCGAGGCGGCAACGCGCCCGTTTCGGAGGTCCTGCTAATAGGTATACGTGCCCTGGCCGGGGGCGGATTCGCGGCATGTTAGAATCGCGTAATGCATTGCGCCTGCAATGTCTACGCGAAGGCGCCGTGTACCCGGCGCCTTCGCACGTAAAAGATACGGATAATGGATCAATTCGCCAAAGAGACTCTGCCAATCTCCCTAGAGGAGGAAATGCGCCGTTCGTATCTCGATTACGCGATGAGCGTGATCGTAGGGCGTGCGCTTCCCGACGTTCGCGATGGCCTGAAGCCGGTGCACCGGCGCGTGCTGTACGCGATGCACGAGCTGAACAACGACTGGAACCGCGCATACAAAAAGTCGGCGCGTATCGTCGGCGACGTCATCGGTAAATATCACCCGCACGGCGACACGGCTGTTTACGACACCATCGTCCGGATGGCGCAGAATTTCTCGCTGCGCTACATGCTGGTGGACGGTCAGGGCAATTTCGGTTCGGTCGACGGCGACAACGCCGCGGCGATGCGTTACACCGAAATCCGCATGGCGAAGATCGGCCACGAACTGCTGGCCGACATCGACAAGGAAACGGTCGACTTCACGCCGAACTACGACGGCAGCGAAAACGAGCCGGCCATCCTGCCCGCGCGCATTCCCAATCTGCTGATCAATGGTTCGTCCGGCATTGCGGTCGGCATGGCGACCAACATTCCGCCGCACAACCTCAACGAGGTCGTCGACGCCTGCCAGCACCTGCTCAAAAACCCGCAAGCCACGATCGACGAACTGATCGAGATCATTCCGGCGCCTGACTTCCCGACCGCCGGCATCATCTATGGCGTGGCCGGCGTGCGCGACGGCTATCGCACCGGCCGCGGCCGCGTGGTGATGCGCGCGCTCACGCACTTCGAGGAAATCGACCGCGGCCAGCGCATGGCGATCATCGTCGACGAACTGCCGTATCAGGTGAACAAGCGCTCGCTGCTGGAGCGGATCGCCGAGCTGGTCAACGAGAAGAAGCTCGAAGGCATTTCCGATATCCGCGACGAATCCGACAAGAGCGGCATGCGTGTCGTGATCGAACTCAAGCGCGGCGAAGTGCCGGAAGTGGTGCTCAACAATCTGTACAAGGCGACCCAGCTTCAGGACACCTTCGGCATGAACATGGTCGCGCTGGTCGACGGCCAGCCGAAGCTGCTGAACCTGAAGGAAATGCTGTCGTGCTTCCTGTCGCATCGCAGGGAAGTGCTGACGCGGCGCACTGTATACGAACTGCGCAAGGCGCGCGAACGCGGTCACGTGCTGGAAGGCCTGGCGGTTGCGCTCGCCAACATCGACGAGTTCATCGCGATCATCAAGGCCGCGCCGACGCCGCCGATCGCCAAGCAGGAATTGATGGCGCGTCCGTGGGATTCGTCGCTGGTGCGCGAAATGTTGGCGCGTGCCGAGACGGAAAACGCGTCGGCGGGTGGTCGCGAAGCCTACCGTCCTGACGGATTGAATCCGTCGTTCGGTATGCAGTCCGACGGCCTCTACCGTCTGTCCGATACCCAGGCTCAGGAAATTCTGCAGATGCGTCTGCAACGCCTGACTGGTCTGGAGCAGGACAAGATCATCGGCGAGTACCGCGAAGTGATGGCGCAGATCGCCGACCTGCTGGACATTCTGGCTCGCCCGGAACGCATTACGGCGATCATCGTCGGCGAACTCACGTCGATCAAGGCCGAATTCGGCGATGCGCGCCGCTCGAAGATCGAGCTGAACGCCACCGAGCTGAACACCGAAGATCTGATCACGCCGCAGGAGATGGTCGTGACCATGTCGCACGCGGGCTACGTGAAATCGCAACCGTTGTCCGAGTACAGCGCGCAGAAGCGCGGTGGTCGCGGCAAGCAGGCCACGGCGATGAAAGAAGACGACTGGATCGACACGCTGTTCATCGCGAACACGCACGATCACATTCTGTGCTTCTCGAATCGCGGTCGCGTCTACAGCGTGAAGGTCTATGAAGTCCCGCAAGGTTCGCGGAACTCGCGCGGCCGCCCGATCATCAATATCTTCCCGCTTCAGGAAGGCGAGAAGATTACGGTTGTCTTGCCAGTCAAGGAATTTTCGGCCGACAAATTCGTCTTTATGGGCACCGCGTTAGGAACCGTAAAGAAGACGCCGCTGGAAGCCTTTGGCCGCGTGTTGCGCAAGGGTATTATTGCGGTCGGTCTGGATGACGGCGATTACCTGATCGGCGCCGCCATCACGGACGGTCAGCACGACGTCATGCTGTTCTCGGATTCTGGTAAGGCGGTTCGCTTCGACGAGAACGATGTGCGTCCCATGGGCCGTGAAGCGCGCGGCGTGCGTGGTATGCAGCTCGAAGACGGCCAGAACGTAATCGCGCTGCTGGTGGCCGGCGACGAGCAGCAGTCGGTGCTCACCGCCACCGAAAACGGCTTCGGCAAGCGCACGCCAATCAGCGAGTACACCCGTCACGGGCGCGGCACGAAGGGCATGATCGCGATCCAGACCTCGGAGCGTAACGGCAAGGTCGTCGCCGCCACGCTGGTGGATCATGAAGCGCAGATCATGCTGATCACCAACACGGGCGTGCTGATTCGCACGCGCGTGTCGGAAATCCGCGAAATGGGACGTGCAACCCAAGGTGTTACACTCATCAGCCTTGACGAAGGGACCAAGCTTTCCGGTCTGCAACAGGTTGCCGAGGCGGAAGCGGAAGGTGATGTGGACGCCGACGCCGAAGGTCCTGCCGGAGGCGACAACGGCGGTGAAGACAACGGTGCAGCCTGATCCGCGTCAGCGGCTTCCGGTCTCGGTAACAGGTTGAATGCCGCGCAGGGAACAATGGCGTGTCGGGCCGATACGCATCCCGCGCAGCGCGCAGTTCAAGTTAATTTCTCTTAGGGAGTAATGATGCAAAAACGATTCAAACAACTGATGTTGCTGGCCGCCCTCGTGCCGACCTTCGCCATGGCTCAAGCGCTGCAAAGCCAGGCGCCGGCGGCTCAGGCTCCGGCTGCTGCCGCAGCACCGGTTGACCCGGCCAAGCAGGCTGCGATCAAGGACCTGCTGGACGCAATCGACGCGCAGAAGCTCGTCGGCGCAATCGGCAACAGCGCGCAAATGCAAGCGAAGCAACTGGTTCCGGCCATCCTGTCGGACGCGCTGAGCGAAAACAAGACGATGACGGACAAGCAGAAGCAGGCTGCCGTCCCGACGCTGCAAAAGAACGCAGTGCCGAAGCTGGTTGACGGCGCAGGTCAAGTGTTCGCAACGGACAGCTTCCGTTCGGACGCAATGCAAGCTCAGTACGACGCGTACGCGAAGTACTACAGCACGTCGGAAATCAAGGATCTGACGGCGTTCTACAAGAGCCCGACCGGCCGCAAGTTCATCCAGGTGCAAGACCAGGTTGGCCGCGACGTAGTGAATGGCCTGATGCAGAAGTACATGCCGCAATCGATCAAGGCAACGCGTGATCAGGCCGACAAGGAAGTCGCTTCGGTCAAGCCGGCGGCCAAGTAATTCCAGGGTCGAAGGGCTGCGCTGACACCGTGTGAGCCGCCACCTGGCAGGCTCGCCGGGCACGCCATAGCGCGTGCCGGGTTTGGCGGGTTGGCGGTGACAATGCGATAATGGCCGTTTGCGCAGACGCGCAGACGGCCATTTTCTTTTCGGCGCGGAATTTCGGCGGATTCGTTCCGGTCATTCGCTTCCGCCAGTCCGCGCTAACGGACTCGCGCCGTCTAATCCGCGTGGCCCGTTTCATCGTGGCCGCGTTGCCGGTGGCCACCTTCGCCGTTTTTTGCGCGATCTATCGTTTTTCGCGCCCGCTTCCAGGACTTCACGATGCGCGTCTTTAATTTCTCAGCCGGCCCGGCGGCCATGCCCGAAGAAGTGCTGCGCCAGGCAGCCGACGAGATGCTCGATTGGCAAGGCAGTGGCATGAGCGTGATGGAAATGAGTCATCGGGGCAAAGAATTCATGTCGATCCACGAGGAAGCGCTCGTCGATCTGCGCGAGTTGCTTGCGGTGCCGGCCAGCCATCGCATCCTGTTTCTGCAGGGCGGCGGGCTGGGCGAAAACGCGATCGTGCCGATGAACCTGCTCGGCTCGAAGCCGCGGGCGGATTTCGTCATCACCGGTTCGTGGTCGCAGAAGTCGTTCAAGGAAGCGCAGAAATACGGCAGCGTGCATCTGGCCGCCACCGGACAGACGGCCGACGGCTTCACGCGTGCGCCGGCGCGCGCGGAATGGCAGTTGTCGGACGATCCGGCTTACGTGCATCTGTGCACGAACGAGACCATCCACGGCGTCGAAACGTTCGAGATTCCCGACCTCGGCGATATTCCGCTGGTGGCGGACGCGTCGTCGCACATCCTGTCGCGCCCGATGGACATCGCCAAATACGGCGTGCTGTTCGGCGGCGCGCAGAAGAACATCGGCATGGCCGGCGTGACGGTGGTGGTCGTGCGCGAGGACATGCTGGATCGCGCGCAGTCGATCTGCCCGTCGGCGTTCGAATGGAAGACTGTCGCCGAGAACAATTCGATGTACAACACGCCGCCCACCTACGCGATCTACATTGCCGGGCTGGTGTTCAAGTGGTTGAAGAAGCAGGGCGGCCTTGCCGCGATCGAAGCGCGTAACCTCGAAAAGTCGAAGCTGCTGTACGACGCGATCGACTCGAGCAGCTTCTATCTGAACAAGGTCGAACGTGGCTCGCGCTCGCGGATGAACGTACCGTTCTTCCTCGCCGACGAGTCGCGCAACGAGGATTTCCTGGCCGGCGCGAAAGCGCGGGGAATGGTGCAGCTAAAGGGCCACAAGTCCGTCGGCGGCATGCGGGCGTCGATTTATAACGCCGTCCCGCTCGAAGGCGTCAAAGCGCTTGTCGAATACATGAAGGAATTCGAGCAACGCAGCGCCTGAGTCACACTGACCAGCAGGCGCGCGCATCCTTTCCAGCAGTTACCCGGCAGAGCCGTTTTCACGCATGGACGACGAACTCAATACCCGACTCAAACCCCTTCGCGAACGCATCGACGCGCTCGACGCGCAGTTGATCGCACTTCTGAACCAGCGCGCGGCAGTGGCGCTCGAAGTGGGCGAGGTCAAGAAGCATTTCAACGCGCCGGTGTTCAGACCCGAGCGCGAACAGCAGGTGATCGCGCGTTTGCAGGACATGAGCGAAGGGCCGCTAGCGAGCGAGCACATCAGCGCGATCTGGCGCGAGATCATGGCGGCGAGCCGTGCACTCGAAAAAACCATCAAGGCCGCCTACCTCGGGCCGGTCGGCACCTACAGCGAACAGGCAATGCACGAGTACTTCGGTCAGTCGATCGAAGGCCTGCCGTGCCCGTCGATTGACGAAGTGTTCCGCTCCGTCGAGGCGGGCGCCGCCGAATTCGGCGTCGTGCCGGTCGAGAATTCGACCGAAGGCGCGGTGTCGCGCACGCTCGACCTGCTGCTGCAAACGCAGTTGACGATCGGCGGAGAACTGGCCTTGCCGATTCACCACAATCTGTTGACGCTGAGCGGCGGCCTCACAGGCGTGAAGCGCGTGTGCGCGCATGCGCAGGCGCTTGCCCAATGCCAGCGCTGGTTGTCGACGAACGCGCCGCATCTCGAGCGCCAGGCGGTGTCGAGCAATGCGGAAGCCGCGAGGATGGCCGCGGAAGATCCGACGGTCGCGGCGATCGCCGGCGATCGCGCCGCGACCCATTACGGTCTGCAGGTCGTGAATGCGCTGATCCAGGACGACCCGCACAACCGCACGCGCTTCGTGATGATCGGCAAGCAGCCGGCTGGCCAGAGCGGCTACGATCAGACTTCGCTGATCGTGTCGGTCGTGAACGAGCCGGGCGCGATGGTCAAGCTGCTGGAGCCGCTCGCGCGGCATAGCGTGTCGATGACCCGGTTCGAATCGCGTCCAGCGCGTGTCGGTACGTGGGAGTACTACTTCTACATCGACGTCGAAGGCCATCGCGACGATCCGGCGGTTGCCGCCGCGTTGACGGAACTCGGCGAGAAGGCCGCGTTCCTGAAGATACTCGGTTCGTATCCGCGCGCCCGCTAACGGCAAACAGGCAAGGGACTCGGGCGGCGCTTGGCCGCCCACCCGCACATTCCATATTCATAGTCGTTCGGAGATATTTATGACAGCGTCTTTTGGTCCCTCCTACGTGCGCGCAATCGCGCCTTATATCGCCGGCAAGCCGATTTCGGAAGTGGCCCGCGAGTTCGGTCTGGACGAGGCGACCATCGTGAAGCTGGCATCGAATGAAAATCCGCTCGGCATGCCGGAGTCGGCGCAGCGCGCGATGGTGCAGGCCGCCAGCGAACTCGGCCGCTATCCGGACGCGAACGGCTTCGAGCTGAAGGCCGCGTTGAGCGAGCGCTACGGCGTGCCGGCCGACTGGGTTACGCTCGGCAACGGCAGCAACGACATTCTCGAAATCGCCGCGCACGCGTTCGTCGAGAAAGGCCAGTCGATCGTGTTCGCGCAGTATTCGTTCGCGGTCTACGCGCTGGCCACGCAAGGCGTGGGCGCGCGTGCGATCGTCGTGCCGGCCGTCAAATACGGTCATGACCTCGACGCGATGCTCGCCGCGATCACCGACGACACGCGCCTCGTGTTCGTCGCCAACCCGAACAATCCGACCGGCACGTTCATCGAAGGTCCGACGCTCGAGGCGTTTCTCGACAAGGTGCCGCGCCATGTGGTCGTCGTGCTCGATGAGGCGTACACCGAATATCTGCCGCAGGAAAAGCGCTACGATTCGATCGCCTGGGTGCGCCGCTTCCCGAATCTGCTCGTGTCGCGCACGTTCTCGAAGGCGTTCGGCCTCGCCGGCCTGCGCGTCGGCTTCGCGATTGCGCAGCCCGAATTGACCGACCTGCTCAACCGTCTGCGACAGCCGTTCAACGTCAACACGCTGGCGCAAGCGGCGGCGATCGCCGCGCTGAACGACCAGGCGTTTCTCGAGAAGAGCGCAGCGTTGAACGCGCAAGGCTACCGCCGTTTGACCGAGGCGTTCGACAAGCTGGGTCTGGAGTATGTGCCGTCGGACGGCAACTTCGTGCTAGTGCGCGTCGGCAACGATGCCGCCGCCGGCAATCGCGTGAACCTCGAATTGCTGAAGCAGGGCGTGATTGTGCGTCCGGTCGGCAACTACGGTTTGCCGCAATGGCTGCGTATTACGATCGGCCTGCCGGAAGAAAACGAAGCGTTCCTCGCGGCGCTCGAAAAAACGCTCGCTACCGCGTAAGCGGGGCCCCTTGACCTTTGACCCGCGCGCCTGATCGGCAAACTTATCGGCATGACTGGCGCGCTTTTTCTGTGACCGACGTGGCCGCGTTTTCTTTTAACAAGCTGGTGATTTTCGGTGTCGGCCTGATCGGCGGATCGCTCTCGCGCGCGTTGCGCGAGCGGGGCGAGGCCGAGGGCGCGCGCACGGTGATCGGCGTCGGGCGTTCGTCCGCGTCGACCGAGCGGGCGCGGGCGTTGGGCGTGATCGACGGCGCCGCCGCATTGAACGACGACGCCGCGCTGCGTGACGCGCTGCGCGGCGCGGACTTCGTGTTGCTGGCGGCGCCCGTCGCGCAGACGCAGCCGCTCCTGGAGCGCATTGCGCCGTACCTCGACACTGCCACGATCGTCACCGATGCCGGCAGCACCAAGTCGGACGTGGTCGGCGCGGCCCGCGCGGCGCTCGGCGCACGAGTCGGCCAGTTCGTGCCCGGACATCCGATTGCCGGCCTCGAGTCGAGCGGCGTGGATGCCGCGTTGCCCGACCTGTATGTGAGCCGCAATGTCGTGCTGTGCCCGCTGCCGGAGAATGCGCCAGGGGCGGTCGAACGGGTCGCGGCGATGTGGCGGGCCACCGGCGCCGTCGTGCGCGAGATGACGCCCGAGCAGCACGATCGCGTGTTCGCGTCGGTCAGCCACTTGCCGCACGTGCTGTCGTTCGCGCTGGTCGAGCAGATTCTCAATTCACCCGACGCCGCGTTGAAATTCTCGTTCGCCGCGGGCGGCTTTCGCGACTTCACGCGCATCGCCGCGTCGAGTCCGGAAATGTGGCGTGACGTGTGCGTCGCCAATCGCGCCGCGCTGCTCGACGAACTCGACGCGTACACGGCCGTGCTCGCGCGCCTGCGCACGGCCATCGAAGCCGCCGACGGCGCCGCGCTCGAAGCCGTCTTCGCACGCTCGCGGGTCGCGCGCACCGAATGGCAGGAACAGCGCGCGGCCGGGCTTGCCCAGAGCAACGCGTCGAAATAACCGGAAACTGGACTCAATCATGGAATTCCTCGATCTCGGACCGTTTTCCCGTGCGTCCGGCACGGTTCGTCTGCCTGGCTCGAAGAGCATTTCGAACCGGGTGTTGCTGCTCGCGGCCCTCGCCGAAGGCGAAACGACGATCACGAACCTGCTCGACTCTGACGACACCCGCGTGATGCTCGACGCGCTCGAAAAGCTCGGCGTGCGTCTGAAGCGCGACGGCGACACCTGCGTCGTGACGGGCACGCGCGGTGCGTTTACCGCGCGCCAGGCCGACCTGTTCCTCGGCAATGCGGGCACGGCGGTGCGTCCGCTGACCGCGGCGCTGGCCGTGAACGGCGGCGACTACCGGATCCACGGCGTGCCGCGCATGCACGAGCGGCCGATCGGCGATCTGGTCGACGGCTTGCGCCAGATCGGCGCGAAGATCGACTACGAAGAGAACGAAGGCTATCCGCCGCTGCGGATCCGCCCGGCGCAGATTGCCGCCGACGCGCCGATCCGCGTGCGCGGCGATGTGTCGAGTCAGTTCCTGACCTCGCTGCTGATGACGCTGCCGCTCGTGCGCACCGAAAGCGGCGTGAGCACCGTGCAGGTGGACGGCGAACTGATCTCGAAACCGTACATCGAGATCACGATCAAGCTGATGGCGCGCTTCGGCATCAAGGTCGAGCGTCACGGCTGGCACCAGTTCGTCGTGCCGGCGGGCCAGCGTTACCAGTCGCCGGGCACGATCATGGTGGAAGGGGATGCGTCCTCCGCGTCGTATTTCCTCGCAGCCGGCGCCCTCGGCGGCGGCCCGCTGAAGGTGGAAGGCGTAGGCCGCGCGAGCATCCAGGGCGACGTCGGCTTCGCCGACGCGCTGATCAGGATGGGCGCGAATCTGCAGATGGGCGACGACTGGATCGAAGTGCGCGGCGTCGGGCACGATAGCGGCAAGCTCGAGCCGATCGACATGGACTTCAATCTGATCCCCGACGCCGCGATGACGATCGCCGTCGCCGCGCTGTTCGCGGACGGTACGACCACGTTGCGCAACATCGCCAGCTGGCGCGTGAAGGAAACCGATCGGATCGCCGCGATGGCGACCGAACTGCGCAAGGTCGGCGCGAAGGTGCAGGAGGGCGAGGATTTCCTCGTCGTCACGCCGCCAGAAAAGCTGATTCCGAACGCTGCGATCGACACCTACGACGACCACCGTATGGCGATGTGTTTCTCACTTGTCAGTCTCGGCGGCGTGCCGATCCGGATCAACGACCCGAAGTGCGTCGGCAAGACCTTTCCTGATTATTTCGAGCGCTTTACCGCGCTTGCTCAACCCTGATTCGACCCCGAATCGATTGACGTGCGACTTTTTCGATGAAACCGACCCGTCCCTTTCACCAGACGCCCGTCATTACGATCGACGGCCCGAGTGCCTCCGGCAAAGGCACCGTGGCCGCGCTGGTTGCCGCGAGCCTCGGCTTTCACCTGCTGGATAGCGGCGCGCTGTACCGGCTTGCCGCGCTGGCCAGCCTGCGTTACGGCGTCGCGGCCGAGGACGCCGACGCACTTGTCAAACTGATCGACGACCTGCACATCATGTTTCGCGAGGGGCTGGCGCAGCTTGACGGCGTCGACGTGTCGGCCGAGATTCGCGCCGAGGAAGTGGGCAGCCGGGCCTCGGCGATCGCCGTGCATGCGGCCGTGCGAGCCGCGCTGGTGGCGCGTCAGCGGGCTTTCCGCAAGGAGCCGGGGCTGGTCGCCGACGGCCGCGATATGGGCACCGTGATCTTCCAGGACGCCGTGCTCAAGGTGTTCATGACCGCCAGCGTCGAGGCCCGCGCGGCGCGCCGGCATAAGCAATTGATCCAAAAAGGATTTTCTGCTAATATGGATGACTTGCTCCGGGATTTGCGTGAGCGCGACGAGCGCGACAGTCAGCGCGCAGCCGCGCCACTCAAGCCCGCAGCGGATGCAAAGCTGCTTGATACCTCCGCCTTGTCGGTCGACCAGGCGGTCGAGCAAGTGGTGCAGTGGTATGAAGCTTTAGTCCCGCATGCCTGATGGAAGTACGAATTGCGCATCCGTGCCGGGAGCAGTAGAAATCTAGTTGTCGGTAGGTGCTTCACGATGGTCGTGGAGCGTTGTTTTAACCCTTTAACCCCGCGTGGCATTCGCTTTCTTGGCCGTTGTTGCTGACCGTCCGGCCAGCCGGGCACCGCGAGAACCATGCAAATTTTGATTTTTATGTCCGACCTGCAAACCTCTACCCCGAATACCGAATCTTTTGCGGCTCTGTTCGAAGAGTCGCTGACCAAGCAAGACATGCGCGCCGGCGAAGTGATCTCCGCCGAAGTCGTGCGTGTTGACCACAACTTCGTGGTCGTCAACGCTGGTCTCAAGTCCGAAGCCTACATCCCGCTCGAAGAGTTCCTGAACGACGCGGGCGAGGTAGAAGTGCAGGCGGGCGACTTCGTTTCCGTCGCGATCGACGCGCTGGAAAACGGCTATGGCGACACGATCCTGTCGCGCGACAAGGCGAAGCGTCTGGCTTCGTGGCTGTCGCTGGAAAAGGCTCTCGACAACAACGAACTCGTGACCGGCACGATCACGGGCAAGGTCAAGGGCGGCATGACCGTGATGGTCAACGGCATCCGCGCGTTCCTGCCGGGTTCGCTGGTCGACACGCGTCCGGTCAAGGACACGACCCCGTACGAAGGCAAGACGCTCGAATTCCGCGTCATCAAGCTCGACCGCAAGCGTAACAACGTCGTGCTGTCGCGCCGTGCCGTGATCGAAGCGACCCAGGGCGAAGAGCGCGCGAAGCTGCTTGAAACGCTGAAGGAAGGCGCGATCGTCGAAGGCGTGGTCAAGAACATCACCGACTACGGCGCATTCGTGGACCTCGGCGGTATCGACGGCCTGCTGCACATCACCGACATCGCATGGCGTCGTGTGCGTCACCCGAGCGAAGTGCTGTCGGTCGGCCAGGAAGTCACCGCGAAGATCCTCAAGTTCGATCAAGAGAAGAACCGCGTTTCGCTCGGCATCAAGCAACTGGGCGACGATCCGTGGGAAGGCATCTCGCGCCGCTACCCGTCGGGCACGCGCCTGTTCGGTAAGGTCACCAACATCACCGACTACGGCGCATTCGTCGAAGTGGAATCGGGCATCGAAGGCCTCGTCCACGTGTCGGAAATGGACTGGACGAACAAGAACGTTGCACCGTCGAAGGTTGTGCAGCTGGGCGACGAAGTCGAAGTCATGGTTCTCGAAATCGACGAAGACCGCCGCCGTATCAGCCTCGGCATGAAGCAGTGCAAGCCGAACCCGTGGGACGACTTCAGCCGCAACTTCAAGAAGGGCGACAAGCTGCAAGGCGCAATCAAGTCGATCACCGACTTCGGCGTCTTCATCGGTCTGCCGGGCGGCATCGACGGTCTGGTTCACCTGTCGGACCTGTCGTGGAGCGAAACGGGCGAAGAAGCAGTTCGCAAGTACAAGAAGGGCGACGAAGTGGAAGCGATCGTTCTCGGCATCGACGTCGAGAAGGAACGCATTTCGCTGGGCATCAAGCAGCTCGAAGGCGACCCGTTCAGCAACTTCGTTGCAATGAACGACAAGGGTTCGATCGTCGACGGCGTGGTTAAGACGGTGGACGCGAAGGGTGCAGTGGTTCAGCTGTCGGCTGAAGTCGAAGGCTACCTGCGCGCTTCGGAAATCGCACAAGACCGCGTGGAAGATGCTCGCAACGTGCTGAAGGAAGGCGACAAGGTCAACGCGATGATCATCAACATCGATCGCAAGTCGCGCGGCATCAACCTGTCGATCAAGGCCAAGGATTCGGCTGAGCAACAGGAAGCCATCCGTGGTCTGGCTTCGTCGGATTCGAACTCGGCTGCTACCGGCACGACGAACCTCGGCGCGCTGCTGAAGGCCAAGCTCGACGGCCAGAACCAGTAAGCCTGAGAGGTCTGCTGCAGTATGACCAAATCGGAATTGGTCGCCCAGCTGGCTACGCGATTTCCGCAGCTTGTACTCAAAGATGCGGATTTCGCGGTGAAGACGATGCTTGATGCGATGTCGGAGGCGCTTGCCAACGGTCATCGCATCGAAATTCGCGGCTTCGGCAGCTTCGGCCTCAACCGCCGTCCTTCCCGCGTCGGACGCAATCCGAAGTCGGGCGAGAAGGTGTTGGTACCTGAGAAGTACGTACCGCACTTCAAGCCGGGCAAGGAATTGCGTGAGCGGGTGGATCGCCGCGCGGGCGAGCCGTTGAAGGCTGAAGAGCCGGATGACGACCTGTAAATGTCCCGCTGTGCGTTTTGCAGCGTGGCATTGGTAGCGTCAGCGGCCAAAGCCAGTCGGCAAAAGACCAGAAAAAGCGCCTTCGGGCGCTTTTTTTTCGTCCGTACTTTTCGAGCTGTTTGCTTGTGGCTGATTTGACGTGCTGAATTGCCGTGCCAATTCGCGTATAGGTGCCAAACGTGCCGCAGCTCGCCCTTTGCGGCACAGGACACCTGCCCACGCAGCCCTTTGCAGCAAGCTAAACCTCGCGTAAGTCCGCAATCCGCCAGTTCCTGCCCAGCCGCGAGGGCTTCAATTACAATACGGGTCACTTCGGCGCGGGCAACACCGTGGCGCGACGCGTCATCAAGCCGGCGTCACCCCGCAACTGCCGTCAAGAGAACTCTATGAAATTTATCGTCTGGCTGATCCGTGTGCTGGTGTTCGTGCTGCTGCTGGTGCTGGCGCTCTCCAACACACAACCTGCTACGCTGAATTTCCTCGCCGGCTATGCATGGTCGGCGCCGTTGATCCTGATCGGCCTCGCTTTCTTCGTGGTGGGGCTGCTGGCTGGGCTGGTGTCGTCGATGCCGGCGATGGTGCGCTTGCGCATGGAAAATGGCCGGCTCAAACGCGAGTTGCGCGTCGCACGCGAAACGCCGGTGGTGGTCGAACAGCCACCCATGCCGCCGCTGATCTGAGTTTTCTTCCGCCGCGCGGTTTAAGCGTGGCGTTCCGTTCCCGCTTTCCCGCACATTTGCATTAATCGCATGGATCTAGACTTCTGGTGGCTGCTTGTCATACCCGTCGCTTTTGCGTTCGGCTGGATGGCTGCGCGCTACGACCTCAAGACGCTGCTGTCCGAAAGCGCCAACCTGCCGCGCTCGTATTTTCGCGGCCTGAACTTCCTGCTCAACGAGCAGCCGGACCAGGCGATCGACGCGTTCATCGAAGTGGTCAAGCTCGACCCTGAAACGGTCGAACTGCATTTCGCGTTGGGCAATCTGTTCCGCCGCCGCGGCGAAACGGACCGCGCGATCCGCGTGCATCAGAACCTGTTGAGCCGCGCAGATCTGCCGGTCAGCGAACGCGATCACGCGCTCTACGAACTGGGTCAGGACTTCCTGAAGGCGGGCCTCCTCGATCGCGCGGAGGAAACTTTCCGGTCGCTCGAAACGGGCGACTACGCGTTGGGCGCGCAACGCGCGCTGCTCACCATCTACGAAATCGAGAAGGACTGGGTCAAGTCGATCGACATCGCGCGCCATCTGGAAACGATGGGCGCCGCATCGCTCGACAGGGAAATCGCGCAGTTCCACTGCGAACTCGCGCAGGAAGCGCTGCAGCAGAAAAGCCCGGACGAGGCGCGCCGGCAACTCGGCTTCGCGCTGAAGGCGAACCCGACCAACGTGCGCGCGACGATCCTGTTCGGCGACGTCGACGTGGCCGGCGGCGCGCAGGAAGCGGCCATCGAGCAGTGGCGGCGCGTCGAGGAACAGAACCCGGCCTATTTGCCGCTGGTCGCGGAGAAGGTCATGAAGGCGTACGAGGAGCTCGGCCGTCCTCAGGACGGCGCCGACCTGCTCACGGCGTGGGTCGATCGCCATCCGAGCAACGATCTGCTGGACGTCGCTTATCAGCACGTCGCGTCGCTGCGCGGGACCGACGCGGCGCACGCGCTGGCGCGCGCACAGATGCAGAAGTCGCCGAATCTGGCGGGCATGACGCGTCTGCTCGAGGCGCAGCAAGCTGTCGCGGAAGAGCCGCGGCGCAGCGAACTCGAACTGATGCGCACGCTGATCCGTCAGCGCACCAAAAATCTGCCGCGCTATACGTGCCAGAATTGTGGTTTCAGGGCGCGGCTGTTCTATTGGCAGTGTCCGGGCTGCAGCGGGTGGGAAACCTATGCGCCGCGTCGCGTCGAACCGATTACGGCGTCGAACTGACGCTGCGTTGGCCGCCGCTTCGGGCGTGCGGCCACGGCGCCGCGCATATGGCGCTAGTGCCTGCCCGGGCGGATTTCGCCGCGAGTTCGTCGCCGGCCTCATGACCGGCAATCATCACCGGAACCCTCTACCGGAAAACGTATGAAAATCACCATTATCGGCACTGGCTATGTCGGCCTCGTCACTGGCGCGTGTCTCGCTGAGATCGGCAACGACGTTTTCTGCCTCGACGTCGATCCGCGCAAGATCGAGATCCTCAACAACGGCGGTGTGCCGATTCACGAGCCGGGCTTGCAGGAGATGATCGCCCGTACGCGCGCGGCCGGGCGCATCACGTTCTCGACCGATATCGAAGCGAGTGTCGCGCACGGCGACGTGCAGTTCATCGCCGTCGGCACGCCGCCCGACGAAGACGGCTCCGCCGATCTGCAGTACGTGCTGGAAGCGGCCCGCAACATCGGCCGTACGATGAACGGCTTCAAGGTGATCGTCGACAAGTCGACCGTGCCGGTCGGCACCGCGCAGCGCGTGCGCGCCGTGATCGAAGAAGAGCTGGCCAAACGCGGGCTCGCGACCAGCCCGCAGCACCGCTTTTCGGTGGTATCCAACCCCGAGTTTCTGAAGGAAGGCGCGGCTGTCGACGACTTCATGCGCCCGGACCGCATCGTGCTCGGCATCGACGAGGACGAAGCCGGCCAGCGCGCGCGCGAACTGATCAAGCGTCTGTACGCGCCGTTCAACCGCAATCACGAACGCACGCTGTACATGGACGTGCGCTCGGCCGAGTTCACCAAATACGCCGCCAACGCGATGCTCGCCACGCGCATCTCGTTCATGAACGAGATGTCGAATCTGGCGGACCGGGTCGGCGCGGACATCGAAGCGGTGCGTCGCGGCATTGGCTCGGACCCGCGGATCGGCTATCACTTCCTGTATGCCGGTTGCGGCTACGGCGGCTCGTGTTTTCCGAAGGACGTGCAGGCGCTGATCCGCACCGCCAGCGAGAGCGGCCACAATCTGCGCATTCTCGAAGCGGTCGAGGAAGTGAACGACAAGCAGAAGGACGTGCTGGTGAACAAGATCACGGCCAAACTCGGGGAAGATCTGAGCGGCCGCACGTTCGCCGTATGGGGCCTCGCGTTCAAGCCGAATACCGACGACATGCGCGAGGCGCCGAGCCGTCGCGTGATCGCCGAACTGCTGGCGCGTGGTGCCCAGGTGCGCGCATACGACCCGGTCGCGGTAACGGAAGCGCAGCGCGTGTTCGCGATGGATCTGCACGCGGCACCCGAGCAGCTCGCGCGTCTGACCTTCACCGGCACGCAGGATGAAACGCTCACCGGCGCCGATGCACTCGTGATCGTGACCGAATGGAAAGAATTCAAGAGTCCGGATTTCGTGCATCTGAAATCGGTGCTGAAGTCGCCGCTGATTTTCGACGGCCGGAACCTGTACGAACCGGACGCGATGACCGAACTCGGCATCGACTATCACTCGATTGGACGCCCTTATGCCCAACCCTCTGAACTTCCGGCCAATGCCTGAGGCCGTGCCGGGCGCGCCCGCGGCCACGCCGGCGCCGAAGCTCACGGTCGTGCCGCGCGCCCAGCTCGGCGCGGCGCGCGTGCTGGTGGTCGGCGACGTGATGCTCGACCGATACTGGTTCGGCGACGTGAACCGCATCTCGCCGGAAGCGCCGGTCCCGGTCGTGCATGTGCAGCGCCAGGAAGACCGCCTCGGCGGGGCGGCCAACGTTGCGCGCAATGCAGTCGCGCTCGGCGCGCAGGTCGGTCTGCTATGTGTGGTCGGCCATGACGAACCCGGCGAGCGCATCGTCCAGTTGCTGGGCGAAAGCGGCGTGACGCCGCATCTCGAACGGGATCCGGCGCTTCTCACCACGATCAAGCTGCGCGTACTGTCGCGTCAGCAGCAGTTGCTGCGGGTCGACTTCGAAAACTCGCCGGCGCACGAGGTGCTGCTCGCGGGTCTCGCGCGCTTCGACGAATTGCTGCCGTCGCACGACGTGATTCTGATGTCCGATTACGCGAAGGGCGGCCTGACCCACGTCACGCAGATGATCGCGAAAGCACACGCGGCCGGCAAGCCGGTGCTGGTCGATCCGAAGGGCGACGACTGGGAGCGCTATCGCGGCGCGACGCTGATCACGCCGAATCGCGCCGAGTTGCGCGAGGTCGTCGGTCAATGGAAATCCGAAGAGGATTTGCTTGCGCGCGTGACGAAACTGCGCGCCGAGCTGGCGTTCAAGGCGCTCCTGCTGACGCGCTCGGAAGAGGGCATGACGCTCTTTTCCGACGACGGCATCCTGCATGCTTCGGCCGTCGCACGTGAAGTGTATGATGTCTCGGGTGCGGGCGATACCGTGATCGCCACGCTCGCCGCCATGCTGGGCGCGGGTCTCACGCTGGTCGACGCGGTCGGCCTCGCGAATCGCGCGGCCGGCATCGTGGTCGGCAAACTCGGCACCGCCACCGTCGACTACGACGAACTCTTTCATTGATGCGGCCCGCCAGGGTCCCTGGTCACATGCCTTAGGGCCGCGTGAAAAAGGGATTCGCGGGGCATCAGCTGAACCTGTCGATTGGAGTTAGCGCTTTAGCGCTTACTCCAGTCCCATGCAAAGCTCATTACCGCAGGATCATCATGACCCTCATCGTCACCGGCGCGGCCGGTTTCATCGGCAGCAATCTCGTGAAGGCGCTCAACGAGCGCGGCGAACAACGCATCATCGCCGTCGACAATCTCACGCGCGCCGACAAATTCAAGAATCTGGTCGACTGCGAAATCGACGACTATCTCGACAAGACCGAATTCGTCGAGCGCTTCAGGCGCGGCGACTTCGGCAAGGTGCGCGCGATTTTCCACGAAGGCGCCTGCTCGGACACGATGGAAACCGACGGCCGCTACATGATGGACAATAACTTCCGCTACAGCCGAGACGTGCTCGATGTCTGCCTCGCACAGAACATTCAGTTTCTGTACGCGTCGTCGGCGGCGACGTATGGCGGGTCGAGCCGTTTCGTCGAAGAACGCGAAGTCGAGCAGCCGCTGAACGTGTACGGCTATTCGAAGTTCCTGTTCGATCAGGTCATCCGCCGGGTCCTGCCCGCTGCAAAGAGCCAGATTGCGGGCTTCCGTTACTTCAACGTGTACGGGCCGCGCGAAACGCACAAGGCGCGCATGGCGTCGGTCGCGTTCCACAACTTCAACCAGTTCCGCGCCGAGGGCAAGGTCAAGCTGTTCGGCGAATACAACGGCTATGCGGCCGGCGAGCAGACGCGCGATTTCGTGTCCGTCGAAGACGTGGTGAAGGTCAACCTGTTCTTCTTCGACAACCCGGACAAGTCGGGCATCTTCAATCTGGGCAGCGGCCGCGCGCAGCCTTTCAACGACATCGCGAGCACGGTGGTCAACACGTTGCGCGCGCTGAACAACGAGCCGGCGCTGTCGCTCGCGGATCAGGTACAGCGCGGGCTGATCGAATACATTCCGTTTCCCGACGCGCTGCGCGGCAAATACCAGTGCTTCACGCAAGCCGACCAGTCGAAGCTGCGCACGGCCGGCTACGACGCGCCGTTTTTGAGCGTGCAGGAAGGTGTCGATCGCTACGTACGTTGGCTGTTCGGCCAGGTGTAATTAATTCGGATCCCTCTTTAAACTGGAATCTCCCGGTTGGTGATGGTCGCCAGCCGGTTGTACGAGGGAGATTCCATATGTTTCGAAAAACTCTGGTTACCGCGGCCATGCTCGCCGCTTTCGGCCACGCCTATGCGGCCGTCGACGTCAACACGGCTAACGAGGACGCGCTGCGCGGCATCAAGGGTATCGGTGCGGCCAAAGCGAAAGCCATTCTCGACGAGCGTTCAGCGCATGGCCCGTTCAAGGACCCGGCCGATCTCGGCAAACGCGTCAAAGGCATGGGCGGGCATACCGTCGAGCGCCTGCAGGCGGAGGGTCTCGCTGTCGGTCCGGCTGGCGCGGCTGCTAACACGCAGGTTGCGGCGGCTACACCGGGCAAAGGCGCGGCCGTTTCGGCCGACGCGTCCAAAAGCAATACCGCGGTGGCGGTGAAGAAATAGCCTGGCGCGGGCCGGGCGCGTGGGGCACCCCGCCGCGCGCGCGGTCCGCGACCGTCGTCCCGTTCATGGTCGGAGTGGCAAGAACACTCCTTCAGCTGTCATGCAGATGACTGGCTCCCGCGGTTCTCAGCCGCGGGCTTTTTGCGTGCCGAACTCCGTGTTTGTGCATCGCTGCTGCGCGTCAGGCTGGCGTCGAACGCGAGCGCCGATCCCCGCATGGACCCATGCGGGCAGAAGGGCCGCACGGCAGCCGCGGACACGGTGGTTTAGAATCGCTGGATTGAAGACTCCGCGCATCGACAGCACCAGAAACCGATATGGCTTACAAAACGATTGAAGATACGATCGGCAATACGCCGCTCGTGCAACTCGTCCGGCTCCCCGATGACGAGATCCGCAGCCGCAACAACGTGATTCTTGCGAAGCTCGAAGGGAATAATCCCGCGGGGTCGGTGAAGGATCGGCCGGCTTTGTCGATGATCAAAAAAGCGGAAGCGCGTGGGCGCATCAAGCCGGGCGACACGCTGATCGAATCCACCAGCGGCAACACCGGCATCGCGCTTGCAATGGCGGCGGCCATCCGTGGCTACAAGATGGTTCTGATCATGCCGGAGGACCTGTCGGTGGAACGCCGTCAGAGCATGGCGGCCTATGGCGCGCAGATCGTTCTGACGCCCGTCACGGGCGGCATGGAGTACGCGCGGGATCTGGCCGAACAGATGCAGCGCGAGGGCAAGGGCATCATCCTCGACCAGTTCGCGAATCCGGACAATCCGGCTTCGCACATCGAGGGCACGGGCCCGGAAATCTGGCGCGACACCGAAGGGCGCATCACGCACTTCGTGTCGTCGATGGGGACCACCGGCACGATCATGGGCGTGTCGACGTACCTGAAAACGCAGAATCAGGCGATCGAGATCATCGGTGCGCAACCCGAGGAAGGCTCGCGCATTCCGGGCATCCGCAAATGGCCGGAAGCCTATCTGCCGAAAATTTTCGACCGCAGCCGCGTGGATCGCGTCGAGAATGTGAGCCAGGCCGCCGCGGAAGCCATGGCGCGCCGCATGGCATCGGTCGAAGGCATCTTCGCGGGCATCTCGTCGGGCGGCGCGTGTGAAGTGGCGCTGCGTGTCGCGCGCCAGGTCGAGAATGCGACGATCGTGTTCATCGTCTGCGATCGCGGCGACCGCTATCTGTCGACCGGGGTGTTTCCCGCCTGACGCCTAACGGTGCCGAGCGGCAGCGCTTGGCAACAGAAGGCCAAAGAAAAAGCGCCGGCTCTGAACAGGCCGTCGCTTTTTTCGTTCAAGCATGAGGCGGACTCAGCGCCCGCGACAACTCATTGCGAAGCCCCGTTCGACGGCGCCGCGTTATTGACGGCATTCGCCGCATCGCTTGCTTCCATCTGCGCTTTGACCCGCTGGCCCAACTGATACACCGCGAGCGCATAAAAGAAGCTGCGGTTATAGCGCGTCAGCACGTAGAAGTTCTTCAATCCCAGCTTGAACTCGGTGCCGCGTCCCGGCGACGGCAAATCCACCACTGTCACCGGCGTGCCGGCTTCCGCCGCGACATCCACGCCCGGTTCGTTCAGCAACAGTCCAGCGCGCAGCAGCTGTTCGAGCGGCCAGTGCGGTTCCGGCTGGCCGTCGGCGGCGGCTTGTGCGACGCCCAGGCTGCCGGCATCCGAGCCGATCCGCCACACCACCGGCCGGCCGCTTTCCCAGCCGTTCTGGCGCAGATAGTTGGCCACACTGCCGATCGCGTCCGCCTCGCTCGTGCGCAGGTCGATCTGTTTTTTGCCGTCGTAGCTCACCGCGTACTGCACGATGCTGCTCGGCAGGAACTGCGGGATGCCGATCGCACCGGTATAGGAGCCGAGTACTGTGGTCGGATCGATCTGCGCGTCGCGCGTCCACACCAGATAGTCTTCGAGATTCTTGCGGAAGGTCGCCTGGCGATCGCCGCGATTGGCGGTGTTCGGGTAGTCGAAGCTCAGCGTGGTCAGCGCGTCGAGCACGCGGAAGTTGCCCATGAAACGGCCGTAAATCGTCTCCACGCCGATGATGCCGACGATCACTTCCGGCGGCACGCCGAACTCTTCGTATGCGCGTTGCAGCGTGGCCTGGTTCTCGCGCCAGAAGCGCACGCCGGCATTGATGCGAACCGGGTCGAGAAAGCGCGACTGATACACGCGCCAGTTCTTCACTGTCGGCGACGGCGACGGCGTCACGAGCTTGACCGCGGTCGCCGAATAGCTGACGCCGGAGAACAGCGCATGCAGCGCGGACTCGTCGAAGTCGTAGCGCGCGACCATGTCGTTGATGAAGGCGTCCACGTTCGGATTGTTCGCGTAACGCTGCGGAATGATTTCTTCCTCGAACGTTTGCCCTTGCGGCACGGCCGGCTGCGGCTGACTTTGCGCGACCAGCACCGGCGGCTTCTTGCCGATGTTTTGCGCGAGCGCCGGACTGGTTGCCATGAACATGCACGATGCGACGGACAGTGAGGCGGCCAGCGTGCTGATGCGAAGCCGGTTTCGTGCGGACAGAGCAAGCTTGACGGTCATAGTGAGCGAGGAACGTGGTGCGTGGGAGACAAGGAAAAAGACAGCGAAAAACGGATGGGGCAGTATACCCGACGCCTTCTGCAAAACCATGCGCGACGCGCCACAGCGGCATCGTGTGGTAAGTTGATAAATGTTGGCGCGCCGAGGGCGCGCGCCCCTGGAAGGAGACACGCTGCGCGCGCTTCGAAGGCGCCGCGCCGCAGAAGAAAACCATGGCAACAGGCTTCTATTCCCACGCCGACTGCATGCTGCACGATATGGGGCAGTGGCATCCCGAATGCCCCGCGCGCCTGCAGGCGATCGAAGATCAACTGATCGCGAGCCGCATCGACTCGCTGATCGAGCGCGAGTCGCCGCCGCTCGCCGATGACGCCGCGCTGCTGCGCGTGCATACGCAGGCGCATATCGATTACATCCGCAGTCGATCGCCCGTCGAAGGGAGCGCTGAAATCGACCCCGATACGTCAATGAATCCGCATAGCTTGCAAGCCGCGTTGCGCGCGGCGGGCGCCGCGGTGGCGGCCACGGACGCGGTGATCGAAGGCCGCTACGACAACGCGTTCTGCAGCGTTCGACCACCCGGCCACCATGCGGAGCCGGCTCGTGCGATGGGTTTCTGCTTCTTCAACAACGTCGCGATTGCTGCACGCCACGCGCTCGACGTGCACGGGCTGCAGCGCGTCGCGATCATCGACTTCGACGTGCATCACGGCAACGGCACCGAAGCGGCTTTTTCGGGCGACTCGCGCGTGCTGATGTGCAGCATCTTCCAGCATCCGTTCTATCCGTTCACCGGCGCGGACAATCAGGCGCCCAACATGTGCAACGTACCGATGCCGGCGCGTTCGAAAGGCATGGAGGTGCGCGAGGCGGTGGACATACTGTGGCTGCCGCGCCTGCACGAATTCAAGCCGGAAATGCTGTTCATTTCGGCAGGCTTCGACGCGCATCGCGAAGACGACCTCGGCAACATGGGCCTCGTCGAAGACGACTACGCGTGGATCACCGACCAGATGCGCGAGATCGCGAAACGCTATGCGCGTGGCCGGATAGTCAGTTGTCTCGAGGGCGGCTACAACCTGTCGGCGCTCGGACGCAGCGTGGTCGCGCACGTGCGCTCGCTGGCCGGCATCTGAGTTTGCCGCGCCTCCGGGCTGCATTTGCACAACGCAATGAGGAGCGGGCCATGAATGCCGATGCGCGCAGCGCTTCACTGATCGAGATCGAACACGATGCGTATCGGGTGCCGGGCGTCGTGCTGCTGACGATGAACCGGCCCGACGCGTTCAACGCGCTCTCCGAGGCGCTGCTCGACGAGCTGCAGAGCGCGTTGACGGAGATCGCGCGGTCGCCGGCGCGCGTGGTCGTGATTGCCGGCGCGGGGCGGGCGTTCTGCGCGGGCCACGATCTGAAGGAAATGCGCGCGGCGCCGTCGCTGGTTTATTACCAACAGTTGTTCGCCCGCTGCACGAAGCTGATGATGACGATCCAGCGCCTGCCGCAACCGGTGATCGCGCGAGTGCAGGGCATTGCGACGGCGGCCGGCTGCCAGCTGGTCGCGATGTGCGATCTGGCGGTCGCGGCGGACTCCGCGCGTTTCGCTGTGTCGGGCGTGAACCTCGGGCTCTTCTGCGCGACGCCTTCGGTGCCGCTGTCGCGCAACCTGTCGCGCAAGGCGGCGCTGGAAATGCTGCTTACCGGCGACTTCATCGACGCCGCCGAAGCGAAGCGGCAAGGCCTGGTGAACCGCGTGGTTCCGGCCGACGCGCTCGACTCGGAGCTGGCGCAACTCGCGGCCAGCATCTGCGCGAAACCCGTCGAAGCGGTGAGTGCCGGCAAGGGCCTCTTCTATCGGCAGCTTGAAATGGGCATCGAGGCGGCTTACCAGCTTGCTGGCCAGACGATGGCCTGCAACATGATGGACGACTCGGCGCTCGAAGGCGTGCAGGCGTTTATCGACAAGCGCGCGCCGGAGTGGAAGCGCTAGGCGGCTGCAACAGCCGCGCTCAACGTCCAACCGCGCGCTTTTCAATCCAGTCGATCAGCGCCCCGATCACCCGATCTCGGTCGAGATCGTTCATCGTCTCGTGATAGCTGCCTTCGTGCAGCGTCAGCGTCTTGTCCGGCGACCCCGCATGCTGCCCGAATGCACGGCTGCCTTCGGGCTCGGTGAGTTTGTCGGCGGTGCCGTGATACACCAGCAGCGGCATGCGCAGCCCCGCACGGCCACGCTCGATCCGCGCCATCGCCAGCAGCAGTTGCGCGCCGGTGCGCGCCGGAATCGCGCCGTGATGCACGAGCGGGTCGTTGCGATTGGCATTCACCACCGGTTGAAGACGCGATAGCAACGCGGCGTCGATTTTCATCGCCGGAAAGCTGGGATAGACACGGCTGATTACCTGGCTCATCGCAAGCATCCAGCGCGGCACGTCGCGCCCGGGAGCGAGAGCCGGGCTCGACAGGATCAGGCCGCTCAACCGGCGCCCGGTCGCGTCGAGACGCTCGATCGCATACAGCGCGGCCACCGCGCCGCCCATGCTGTGTCCCAGCAGAAAGAGCGGGGCGCAGCTTTGCGCGGCGGCGTCGAGCAAAGCTTGCGCGTCTAGCAGATAGTCGTCGAAACGTTTCACGTAGGCCCGCTTGCCGGGCGCGTGTCCATGGCCGCGCAGATCGATCGCCACCAGTTCGATGCCGGCCGCGTTCAGCCGGCCGGCCAGTGCCGCATAGCGACCGGCGTGCTCGGCCAGTCCGTGCAGCAGCGCGACCGTCGCGCGCGCCGGCCCGATGGCCGGCCAGCGGTATAGCGGCAAGCTCACGCCGTCGGCGGTCGTGACCGAAGAGCGCGCCTGCGCGCCAGTGTCCTGGTTGCCGCCGCTTGCGCGCACGTGGTGACTTGGGGATGTTTTCATGGCTGCGGCCCGTCCTGATTTTGTGTCGCCCGATCATAGACGCAGCTAGGCTTCGCGCGCGAGCGTCTCGCACCAGCCGCCCCTCTAATACTCATAGGTTATGAAAAGATCGTAATTGATTATTAAAGGGAATGACAACGCTGCGGTAGAATTGCGGCCTCAAATCCCAATAAAAGCAACGGCGGCCGCTTGTCGGGAGCGCACAACGCTCGTCGGCAGACTCCGCCGTTTCGTTTTTCCATGATCGAAATACGCAATATCTCCCAGCGGTTCGCCGGGCCCCGGGGCTGGGTCGAGGCGCTGCACAACGTCAATCTGTCGATCCCGGCGGGCGAGGTGTTCGGCATCATCGGCCGCAGCGGCGCGGGCAAAAGTACGCTCGTGCGCACCATCAACCTGCTGACGCGCCCGTCCGAAGGCAATATCGTCGTCAACGGCCGCGATCTGACCACGCTGCCCGCCGCGCAATTGCGCGAGGCGCGCCGCGAGATTGGCATGATCTTCCAGCACTTCAACCTGCTGTCGTCACGCACGGTCTACGAGAACGTCGCGCTGCCGCTCGAGCTGGCCGGCATGAAGCGCGACGAAATCGAGGCGAACGTGTTGCCGCTGCTCGACCTGGTCGGCCTGTCGGCGCAGAAGGACCGCTATCCGGCGCAGATCAGCGGCGGCCAGAAGCAGCGCGTGGGCATTGCGCGCGCGCTGGCGAGCAAGCCGAAAGTACTGCTGTCCGACGAAGCCACCTCCGCGCTCGACCCCGAGACCACGCGGGCGATCCTCGATCTGCTCAAGCGCATCAATCGCGAACTGAACCTGACGATCGTGCTAATCACGCACCAGATGGACGTGATCAAGCAGGTCTGCGACCGCGTCGCGGTGCTGGACGCGGGCCGGGTGGTCGAAGAGGGCAAGGTGATCGACGTGTTCCTGCAGCCGCATCATGAAGTCACGCGCGCGCTGATCGGCGACGTGATCGCGCAGGAATTGCCGCCCGCGATGAAGGCGCGCGTGGCGCTTCGCCTGAAGACCGGCAGCGGCCACTTGCTGCGTCTCGCCTTCACGGGCTCGGGTGTCGATCAGCCGATTCTGTCGGAGACGATTCGCCGCTACGAACTCGACTTCAACATCCTGCACGGCCAGATCGACGAGATCCAGGGGCAGGCGTTCGGCTCGCTCGCGGTGCTCGCGGGCGGCGAACCGGCGAAGGTGGCGCAGGCGCTGACGTATCTGCGCGAACAGGGTGTGGTGGTGGAGGAGCTCTCGCATGTTGAGTGAAATGTTCGATATGTTCGTCCAGTCGTTCTGGGAAACGCTCGTGATGGTGGGCATTTCCGGACTGGTCGGCGCATTGGTGGGATTGCCGCTCGGCGTGCTGCTGTATCTGACGGATCGGCAGGGCGTGCTGGAGAACGTCGCGGTGAATCGCGTGATGGGTGTGATCGTCAATGCGGTCCGTTCGACGCCGTTCATCATCCTGCTGGTGGCGGTGATTCCGTTCACGCGCCTCGTGGTGGGTTCGTCAATCGGAACGGCGGCCGCAGTCGTGCCGCTGACGATCGCCGCCGCGCCGTTCATCGCGCGTCTGGTCGAGACCGCGCTGCGCGAGGTCGATCGCGGCTTGATCGAAGCGGCGCAGGCGATGGGCGCGACCACCGCGCAGATCGTGTTCAAGGTGCTGCTGCCGGAATCGCTGCCGGGCGTGGTCGCCGGGTTGACGATCACCTTCGTGTCGCTGGTCGGCTATTCGGCGATGGCCGGCGCGATCGGCGGCGGCGGGCTGGGCGATCTCGGCATCCGCTATGGGTATCAGCGTTTTCTGCCGGAAGTGATGTTGACGGTCGTGGTGATCCTGATCGTCTTCGTGCAGCTGGTGCAGTCGTTCGGGGATTGGCTCGTGCGTCGGTTGAGCCATAAATAAACAAGGGTCATCGGAACCCGCTAACAGAATCGGCAGATTCGCAAGAGGTCCATCATGCAACGTCGTTTCATTCTCAAACTGGCCGCCGCGCTTGTTGTCACATCAGGCGCTGTCTCGCTGTTCGCCACCGCTGCGCACGCCGAGGACACGATCAAGGTCGGCGTCACCGGCGGTCCGCACGCGCAGATCATGGACGTCGTGAAGACGGTCGCGGCGAAGAATGGTCTGAACATCAAGATCGTCGAATTCTCCGACTATGTGCAGCCGAACGCGGCGCTAGCCGGCGGCGATCTGGATGCAAACAGCTACCAGCACGACCCGTACTTGCAGGCGCAGGTGAAGGATCGCGGCTACAAGCTGATCCGCATCGCGGACACGGTCACGTACCCGATGGGCATCTACTCGAAGAAGATCAAGACGCTCGCCGAACTGCAGCCGGGCGCGAAGATCGCGGTGCCGAACGATCCGACCAACGGCGGCCGGGCACTCCTGCTGCTGCAAAAGCAGGGGCTGCTGAAGCTGCGCGCCGATGCGGGCCTGAAGGCGACGCCGCTGGATATCGTCGACAACCCGCGCAAGCTGAAGATCGTCGAACTCGATGCGGCGCAAATCCCGCGCTCGCTGAACGACGTGGACGCTGCCGCGATCAACACGAACTTCGCGATGGAAGCCGGCCTGAAGCCGAAGCAGAACGCGATCGCCATCGAAGACCCGAAAGGTCCTTACGTGAACATCATCGCGATCCGCGAAGTCGACCGGAACAAGCCGTGGGTTGCCAAGCTGGTCGCGGCGTATCATTCACCGGAAGTGAAGCAGTTCGTCGACAGCAAATTCGGCGGGTCGGTGATCACCGCGTGGTGAGCCGGCGGCCTTCGGACATCGCAAGACACGACGACAATGGCGAATTAGAGACGTAGGTTATAACCCGGGGTTGCCACCCGGGTTTTTTCGAGATTAAAATAGAACGATCGTTCGATATTGCCGTCACGCTGATGAGGAGCGATATCCTCGTGGTAAAGCGCCCGCGACGACGGCTGCCATAAGGGCAGTCGCTATAATGTCCGTTGGGTTGACGTATTCGTAACTTTGGAGCGTGTGCATGAAAATCCTGGTGCCAGTCAAAAGAGTGGTCGACTACAACGTGAAAGTCCGCGTCAAATCGGATGGCACGGGTGTCGACATTGCGAACGTGAAGATGTCGATGAATCCGTTCGACGAAATCGCGGTGGAAGAGGCGGTGCGTCTGAAGGAAGCCGGCGTGGCGACTGAAGTGATCGCAGTGTCTTGCGGTGTCACGCAGGCGCAGGAAACGCTGCGTACAGCGCTGGCGATCGGCGCGGATCGGGCAATCCTGATCGAGTCCGGTGAAGACCTGCAGCCGCTGGCAGTTGCGAAGCTGCTGAAGGCGCTGGTCGACAAGGAACAGCCGCAGCTGGTGATTCTCGGCAAGCAGGCCATCGACGACGACTCGAACCAGACCGGCCAGATGCTCGCCGCGCTGGCCAACCTGCCGCAAGCAACGTTTGCGTCGAAGGTGGTCGTTGCTGACGGTAAAGCGACCGTGTCGCGCGAAGTGGACGGCGGCGCCGAAACGCTGTCGCTGACGCTGCCCGCCGTGGTCACCACCGATCTGCGCCTGAACGAGCCGCGCTACGTGACGCTGCCGAACATCATGAAGGCGAAGAAAAAGCCGCTCGAAACGATCAAGCCGGAAGACCTCGGCGTGGATGTCACGCCGCGTCTGAAGACGCTGAAAGTCGTCGAGCCGCCGAAGCGCTCCGCCGGTGTGATGGTGCCGGATGTGAAGACGCTGGTCGAGAAGCTGAAGAACGAAGCCAAGGTGCTGTGAGGGAGACGGACGAAATGACGAATCTGGTAATTGCAGAACACGACAACGCGTCGATCAAGGCCGCGACGCTGAACACGATTGCAGCGGCGCAGAAGATCGGCGGTGATATTCACGTGCTGGTGGCGGGTCACAACGCGCAAGCCGCAGCCGATGCGGCAGCGAAGATTGCAGGCGTGTCGAAGGTGTTGCTGGCCGACGCGCCGCAACTCGAAGCGGGCCTCGCGGAAAACGTCACAGCGACCGTGATGAACATCGCGAAGGATTACTCGCACATCCTCGCGCCGGCGACCGCGTACGGCAAGAACATCACGCCGCGTATCGCCGCGAAGCTCGACGTCGCGCAGATCAGCGACATCACCGCAGTGGACAGCGCCGACACGTTCGAGCGCCCGATCTATGCGGGCAACGCCATCGCGACGGTGCAATCGGCTGACCCGATCAAGGTCATCACGGTGCGTTCGACCGGTTTCGACGCAGTGGCAGCCGTTGGCGGCAGCGCATCGGTGGAAAAAATCGAAGCCGCAGCGGACAGCGGAATTTCGCAGTTCGTGAGCCGTGAAGTGACGAAGCTGGACCGTCCGGAACTGACCTCGGCGAAGGTCATCGTGTCGGGTGGCCGTGGTCTGGGCAACGGCGAGAACTACACCAAGGTTCTGGAGCCGCTGGCCGACAAGCTGAACGCAGCGCTCGGCGCATCGCGGGCCGCAGTGGATGCGGGCTTCGTGCCGAACGACTATCAGGTTGGCCAGACCGGCAAGATCGTCGCGCCGCAGTTGTACATCGCGGTGGGCATCTCAGGCGCGATCCAGCATCTGGCCGGCATGAAGGATTCGAAGGTGATCGTCGCGATCAACAAGGATGCGGAAGCGCCGATCTTCAGCGTCGCCGATTACGGTCTGGTCGGCGATCTGTTCACGCTCGTGCCTGAACTCGTCAACGAACTCGGCTAATCGCCGTAGCGCCGCAGCGCCGGGTAAAAGGCGTTTGGCAGCACACGAAGGGCGCAGGACCGAACGAGTCCAGCGCCCTTTTTTTATCAAGGCAGGAGGAGAACGAAAATGAGCTACACGGCGCCGATCAAGGACATGCTGTTCGTGATGAAGGAACTGGCCGGTCTCGAAGATATCGCGACGCTGCCCGGATTCGAGGACGCCAACCTCGACACGGCTCAGGCCGTGCTCGCCGAGTCGGCGAAACTGTGCGGTGAAGTACTGGCGCCGCTGAACGTCGAAGGTGATCGCAATCCGAGCAGCTGGAAAGACGGCGTAGTCACCGCGACTCCGGGTTTCAAGGAAGCTTTCCGCCAGTTCGGCGAAGGCGGCTGGCAAGGCGTGCAGCATCCGCTCGACTACGAAGGTCAGGGCCTGCCCAAGCTGATCGCGACGCCTTGCATCGAAATGCTCAACGCGTCGAACCTGTCGTTCGCGCTGTGTCCGCTGCTGACCGACGGCGCGATCGAAGCGCTGCTGACCGCCGGCAGCGAAGCGCAAAAACAGACCTATGTCCCGAAGCTGATTTCCGGCGAGTGGACCGGCACGATGAATCTCACCGAGCCGCAGGCCGGCTCTGATCTAGCGCTGGTGCGCACGCGCGCCGAACCGCAGGGCGACGGCTCGTTCAAGCTGTTCGGCACGAAGATTTTCATCACGTGGGGCGAGCACGACATGGCGAAGAACATCGCCCATCTCGTGCTGGCGCGCACGCCGAATGCGCCTGAAGGCGTGAAGGGCATTTCGCTCTTCATCGTGCCGAAGTTTCTCGTCAACCAGGACGGTTCGCTCGGTGAGCGTAACGACGTGCATTGCGTGTCGATCGAACACAAGCTCGGCATCAAGGCGAGCCCGACCGCGGTGCTGCAGTTCGGCGACCACGGCGGTGCGATCGGTCATCTGATCGGTGAAGAAAATCGCGGTCTCGAGTATATGTTCATCATGATGAACGCGGCGCGTTTCGCGGTCGGCATGCAGGGCGTCGGTATTTCGGATCGCGCGTATCAGAAGGCGGTCGCGTATGCGAAAGACCGCGTGCAGAGCCGTCCCGTGGATGGTTCCGCGAAGCAGTCGGTCGCGATCATCCAGCATCCTGACGTGCGCCGCATGCTCGCGACGATGCGCGGGCTCACCGAGGCGTCGCGTGCGCTCGCGTACGTCGCGGCGGCTCACTGCGATATCGCGCACCGTCATCCGGACGAAGCGCAGCGCGCCGGGCATCAGGCGCTCTACGAATTCCTCGTGCCGATCGTGAAGGGCTGGAGCACGGAACTGTCGATCGACGTCACGAGCCTGGGCGTGCAAGTGCATGGCGGGATGGGCTTCATCGAAGAAACCGGCGCCGCGCAGTACTACCGCGACGCACGCATTCTGCCGATCTACGAAGGCACGACCGCGATTCAGGCCAACGACCTGATCGGCCGCAAGACCGTGCGCGATGGCGGCAAGGTCGCGAAGTCGCTGCTCGCCGACGTCGCCGCAACGGTCGACGCACTTGGTTCGCAGCAAGGCCCGGCATTCGACTCGATGAAGAAGTATCTGGCGCAGGGCCATCGTTCGCTAAGCGCGGCGGTGGATTTCGTCGTCGCGAATACGAAGGGCGATCCGAACGCGGTGTTTGCCGGCAGCGTGCCGTATCTGAAGCTCGCGGGCATCGTGCTGGGCGGCTGGCAGATGGCGCGTGCGCTGCTCGTCGCAGCTCAGAAGCGCGACGAAGATCCGTCGTTCTACGGCGCGAAGATCGCGACCGCGCAGTTTTATGCAGAGCATGTGCTGCCGCAGGCGTCGGCGCTCGAAGCGTCGATTGTCAGCGCGAAGGGTGGGGAGAGCGTGCTGGCTTTGTCGGACGATCAGTTTTGACGCAACGCTCGCGGCTCGTTGCCGCGGCATGAAAACAAACGGCGCCGCGTGTGAAGTGAGGCGCCGTTTTTCATGGTTGCGTGAGTTCGACCGGGAGCTTGGCCAATGTACGGGTTTGCCAGGCGCGGGGCGCCCGGCGTTCAGTCTTACGCGTAAGCCGGACGATGCGCACCGCCGGTCTCGCCGAGATAGCGATGCACCGACAGGTCATCCGCCTTGATGGCGGGCTGTTTGCCCGACATCACGTCGGCCAGCAACTGGCCCGAGCCGCACGACATGGTCCAGCCGAGCGTGCCGTGGCCCGTGTTCAGGAACAGGTTCGGGACCGGCGTGCGGCCGACGATCGGCGTGCCGTCCGGTGTCATCGGGCGCAGACCGGTCCAGAACGTGGCCTTCGATGTGTCACCGCCGCCGGGGAACAGGTCGTTCACGCACAGTTCCAGCGTTGCGCGGCGCGCCTTGCGCAACGACTTGTCGAAGCCGACGATCTCCGCCATCCCGCCGACCCGGATCCGGTTGTCAAAGCGCGTGATCGCGATCTTGTAGGTTTCGTCGAGCACGGTGGACACGGGAGCCGCCGCTTCGTCGACGATCGGCGCGGTGATCGAATAACCCTTGAGCGGATAGACCGGAATTTTCACCAGACCCGCCAGGAACTGCGTCGAGTACGAACCCAGCGCGACGACGAACGAATCCGCGCGCACCATTTCGCCGCCGCATTGCACGCCGGCGACACGGTCGCCGGACATCGCGAGCGCGTCGATCGGCGTGTTGTAGCGGAACTTGACGCCCAGTTGCTCGGCCAGCGCCGCGAGGCGCGTGGTGAACATCTGGCAGTCGCCGGTTTCGTCGCCCGGCAGACGCAAACCGCCGGTCAGCTTGTGCGACACCGCCGCGAGCGCCGGTTCGGCCTGCGCAAGTTCGGCAGCCGACAGCAGTTCGTACGGCACGTTGGCTTCCTGCAGCACGGCGATGTCTTTCGCGGCGCCTTCGAATTGCTGCTGCGTGCGGAACACCTGCAACGTGCCGCCGGTGCGGCCTTCGTAGTGAATGCCGGTATCGGCGCGCAGCGCCTGCAGGCAGTCGCGGCTGTATTCGGCGAGACGCACCATGCGGCCCTTGTTCACCGCATAACGCGCCGCCGTGCAGTTCTGCAGCATCTGCCACATCCATTGCAGCTGGAATTGCGTGCCGTCGAGACGGATCGCCAGCGGCGCGTGTTTCTGGAACATCCACTTGACGGCCTTCAGCGGAACGCCAGGCGCGGCCCACGGCGACGCGTAGCCCGGCGAGATCTGGCCGGCATTGGCAAAACTGGTTTCGAGCGCCGGGCCGGCCTCGCGGTCGATCACGGTCACTTCATGACCGGCGCGCGCCAGGTAATACGCGGTCGTCACCCCGACGACACCACTGCCCAAAACGACGACTCGCATAGCTGCTCCAGGAAATTCAGAAGAGATTGGAGGGCGGTGCGCTCGTCGATTCGTTCGATTTCATTCGATTCACGAGGTATAACGCTGATCGCCCAGTGTTAACCGCTATACTATTAGCAGTCAGGTAGGTTTTGTTATTGTATTTTCAGAATTTTCAGCAAGAACACCATGCGTACGCAGCGCCAACCCGTCCGGGCCCTCGACAAACTCGATCGCAAGATCCTGCGGCTTTTGCAGCAGGACGGCCGGATGGCCATGAAGGACCTGGCGGAGCAAGTCGGACTGTCGGTGACGCCCTGCATCGAGCGGGTCAAACGGATGGAGCGCGACGGCGTGATCACCGGCTACCATGCGCGCGTGAACCCGGCCGAACTCGGCGCGGCGCTGCTCGTATTCGTCGAGATCACGCTGGATCACAAGAGCGGCAATATGTTCGACCAGTTCCGGCGTGAAGTGCAGAAGATTCCCGAGGTGCTGGAATGCCATCTGGTGTCAGGCGACTTCGACTATCTGATCAAGGCGCGCATCGGCGAGATGGCGGATTACCGAAAGCTGCTCGGCGACATGCTTCTGCAATTGCCCGGCGCGGTGCAGTCGAAGAGCTACGTGGTGATGGAGGAAATCAAGGAAACGCTGGCCATCGCGGTAGGCGATTAGCAAGGCGCCGAGGCAACAGCACATAGGGCTCGACAAACGGCGTAAATACTGTATATTTATACAGGTGTTTTGGGCCGTTTTTTTCGCTTGACCTAGCCGTGGCTAACTCCGACACCCGTACCGTTGAGGAATTCCCAATCGCGCCGCCTGCGCCTCGCAAGGGGCGCGGCGCGGTGACGAACCTGCAAGGCCGCTACGAAGTCGATCAGCGCGAAGCGGTGGACGACGGCTGGCTGCCCGCCGCGCAGGAAGACGACGAGCTCAAGGCGCTGCGCACGCAGGTTTTCGAGGAACGCGCGAAGACCATCCTCACACGCAACGCGTCGCCGGACATTCCGTTCGGCGTGTCGCTGAATCCGTATCGCGGCTGCGAGCACGGGTGCATCTATTGCTTCGCGCGGCCCACGCATAGTTATCTTGGGCTGTCGCCCGGGCTCGACTTCGAAAGCCGGATCTACGCGAAGATCAACGCGCCGGAGCTGCTCGAGCGGGAGTTGTCGAAGAAATCCTATGTGCCCGAGCCGATTGCGCTTGGCGTCAACACGGACGCGTGGCAGCCCGCCGAGCGGGATTTGCGCCTCACGCGCCGCGTGATCGAAGTACTCAGCGAGCGCAACCATCCGTTTGCCGCCATCACCAAATCGTCGCTGATCGAGCGCGATATCGACCTGCTCGCCCCCATGGCGGCGCGCGGGCAATTCATGGCGGCCATCACCATCACCACACTCGACGCCGAGATCGCGCGCACGCTCGAACCGCGCGCGGCCACGCCGTCGCGCCGTCTGCGCACCATCCGCACTTTGAGCGAGGCGGGCATTCCGGTCGGCGTCAGCATTGCGCCAGTGATCCCGTTCGTCACCGAGCCGGACATGGAGCGTGTGCTCGAAGCATGCGCGCAAGCGGGGGCGAGCAATGCGAGCTATATCGTGCTGCGTCTGCCGTGGGAAGTCGCGCCGCTGTTCAAGGATTGGCTCACCGCGCATTTCCCCGACCGCGCGGAGCGGGTGATGAGCCGGGTGCGCGATATGCGAGGCGGCAAAGACTACGACTCGTCGTTCGCCACGCGAATGAAGGGCGAGGGCTTATGGGCGGACTTGCTCAGACAGCGATTCCATAACGCCGTGCGCCGGCTGGGCCTGAACCGGCGCGATCGCGGCATTCTCGATATGTCGCACTTTCGCCGGGGCGAGGCGCCGCAAGCCGAAGAGCCGGTGCGCGTGAATCCGCAACTGAAGCTCTTTTAGCGCGGCGCTCGGCCGGTCATTGCGAGATCGCTTTGGCCGCTTCCACCTGACTTTCGAAGTAGGTCTGGAACGAAAGGGCGAGGCCGGTCATCAGCAGGAATGCGCCGATCAGCAGCGAAAAGATCACCACGAAAATGACGGTCCAGCCGGAGCGGCTTTTGCGTCGCGTGTGCGCATTGAACTGCGCGTCCCATTTTTCATCGGGACGCAGCCCATAGACGATCGCGGCGAGAAACGCGGAAAGTAATGAAACCGCGCCGAAAAAAGCGAGCACCCAGCCGAGGATCGAAGCGCGCTCGCTTGCCACCAGCAGCATGACGCCAGGAATGCCGATCAGCGTACCGAACAGATGAGCCCAGCCGTACACGTCGCGTTTGCCGTACAGATAGAAGCGGTGGGCGCCCAGGCTGCCTAGAAGGAAGGCCAGCGAGGCGGTAATCGTCTTGGATCGGAAGCGCGGGGAAATCGAGGCGGCGGTGGACATGTAGGCGTGGGCGATGTGACAGGCGGTCGAAAGGAGCGGCGCACCGTTGGGTGCGGACCGACGCGCATTCTACGCTCGCCGCGTGCCGAGGGGCACGTGCTGGGTCAGCGTGTTGCGAAGTTACGGGGTTATGCGACTGGACTGTGCTGCGCGGAACCTGGGCGCGTTGGCAGCACGATGATCGCGCTCAGCCTGGAACGGGTGGCGAGGCGGCTGGGCCCGACCGCCATCGCGCGCACAGCTGTCAACACTATGGCGCCGAATACGTCACGCGATAGATCGCGCCGGCGTAGTCGTCGCTGATCAGCAGTGAACCGTCGGGCAACGGCAAGACGTCGGCGGGGCGTCCCCAAACGGCTTCGCCCGGCTGCAGCCAGCCTTCGGCAAAGACTTCCTGGCGCCTGTTGCCGCCGTCCGGGTCGGTGATCACCCGCACCACGCGGTAGCCGACCTTCTTGCTGCGATTCCACGATCCGTGTTCGGCGATGAAAATATTGTTCCGGTACGCAGCCGGAAACATCGAGCCGGTGTAAAAGCGCATGCCGAGCGCGGCGACGTGCGCGCCCAGTTTGACCACCGGCGGCGTAAATCCGCTGCACGGATGGTCCTTACCGAATTCCGGGTCGGGCGTGTCGCCGCCGTGGCAATAGGGAAAGCCGAAGTCCATCCCGGCGCGTGGCGCGCGGTTGAGCTTGTCGCTGGGCACGTCGTCGCCCAGCAGGTCGCGACCGTTGTCGGTAAACCACAGTTCGTGCGTCGCCGGATGCCACGCGAACCCCACCGAGTTGCGTATGCCGCGTGCCACGACTTCATAGTGGCTGCCGTCCGGGTCCATGTGGCCGATCGTCGCGAAGCGGTCGCGGTTTTTCAGGCACACGTTGCAGGGTGCGCCTTGCGGCACATAGAGCTTGCCGTCCGGGCCGAAGGCGATGAATTTCCAGCCGTGATGCGTCTCGGTAGGCAGCGTGTCGATTACGACGGCGGGTTTGGGCGGATCGTTCAGATGAGCGTCGATCGCATCGAAGCGTACAATCTTCGACACTGCGGACACATACAGTGCGCCGTCCCGCCATGCCACGCCCGCCGGCAATTCCAGGGCGGAAGCGATCACGTGGCGGGCTGTCACGCGGCCGTTTTGCAGTTCGAGCGCATAGACATGCCCGTCGAAACTGCCTACGTAAAGAATGCCCTTCGGCGAGAGCGCCATCGCACGTGCGCTCGGCACGGCGTCCGACAAAACCTCGATGTGAAAGCCCGGCGGCAATTTGATGCGCTCGACAGGCAGTGCGGCGACCGCCGTCAGGGTCTGGCCGGCGAGCAACGTGGCCGCCGCGAAGCGCAGCGCGCGGCGGCGCGAGTTGTGCGTCCGGCAGGCAAACCACATGAATACGAGAAGAAGGGCGGGTAAAAAAGCAGTCGGCGGCAGCAGTTTCACGGGCGCTCCATCAGGTAATCCGGGCGTTCTGGCGTGGTCCTGGGCCCTTTTGCGGATGGCCGGCGCGGCCCGGTCACTCAGTTTATCCCGGTAAGTGTTTGTTATGGCGTCGGTTTCCCGCTATAATCGCGTGTTTCAGTCGTTCCGAACCCCGGTTTTCAAGGATTCTAGTATGGTCATCATCCGCTTGGCTCGTGGCGGCTCCAAGAAGCGCCCGTTCTACAACATCGTCGCAACCGATTCGCGTAGCCGTCGTGACGGCCGCTTCATCGAGCGCGTCGGCTTCTACAACCCGGTCGCTACGAAGGGTGAATCCCTGCGTATCGCTCAAGATCGCCTGACGTACTGGCAAGGTGTTGGCGCACAACTGTCGCCGACCGTCGAGCGTCTCGTGAAGGAAGCGCAAAAGGCGCAGCCGGCTGCTTAATGGTAGCTCGCATGCGTATCGTCGTCGGTTCGGCCGGCGGCTCGCGCAGCTTGCGTGAGCAGTCCGATGCGCGAGTTGTTTTACTGAAGCAGACGTCGAAGCTGGTAGCGAGGTTTTCTCATGTCCGAGCGTGAGTCCGGCAGTTCAGGTCGCGTGAAGGCAAAAGCGGCAGCTTCGCGCGCGAAGACGTCTGGTCAGGCGCCGTTCGGTGCATTCGTCCGCAAGCCGGTCGACCGGGCCGAAGGCGGGGCGCAAGCCCAGGTTGCACAAGTCGGTTCCGCTGCAGCAGAAATGCGCGCGGAAACGGTGGAAAGCTGGCCGGCCGATGCGGTCGAGGTCGGCGCAATCGTCGACGCTTACGGCCTCAAAGGTTGGGTCAAGGTAGCCGCGCATGCGGATGCCGGGCATGGCGGCGACGCTTTGCTGAGCGCGAAGCGCTGGTGGCTGCTGAAAGGCCACGAGCGCAAGTCGGCGCCGTCATTGCAGGCAAAAACGCATAGCGACAGTGTGGTTGCCCATCTGGGCGGCGTCACTGACCGCGACGTGGCGCTGGCACTGCGCGGCTCTCGCGTCTATATCAGCCGCAGCGAGTTTCCGGCCCTCGAAGCCGACGAATTCTACTGGGTCGACCTGCTCGGCATGGATGTGGTGAACGTTGCCGGAGTCAATCTCGGCAAGGTCGCAGACATGATCGACAACGGTGCGCACTCGGTGTTGCGCATCGAATATCCGGCTACCGACAAAAACGGCAAGCCGGTCGCAGGCGAGCGTTTGATCCCGTTCGTCGGCGTCTATGTCAAAACGGTGGACCAGGCGGCGAAGCAGATCATCGTCGACTGGGAAGCCGATTACTAAAAACATTCGCTGAATGGAGAGAGCGATGCAGTTCGATGTCGTGACGCTCTTTCCTGAAATGTTCCGCGCGCTGACCGACTGGGGTATCACCAGCCGTGCCGCGAAGCAGGAGCGCTATGGGTTGCGTACGTGGAATCCGCGTGATTTCACCACCGACAACTATCGCACAATCGACGACCGCCCTTACGGCGGCGGACCCGGCATGGTGATGCTGGCAAAGCCGTTGGAAGATGCGATCGGCGCGGCGAAAGCGGCGCAGGCGGAGCAGGGCATCGGCGCGTCGCGCGTCGTGATGATGTCGCCGCAAGGCGCAACGTTGAATCACGAGCGCGTCATGCAATTCGCCGCCGAACCCGGCCTGATCCTGTTGTGCGGGCGTTATGAAGCGATTGATCAGCGTCTGCTCGACCGAGTCGTCGACGAAGAGGTCAGCCTCGGCGACTTCGTGTTGTCGGGTGGTGAATTGCCCGCGATGGCGTTAATGGATGCGGTCGTGCGCCAGTTGCCCGGCGTGTTGAACGACTCGCAGTCGGCGGTGCAGGACAGCTTTGTCGACGTACTGCTGGATTGTCCGCATTACACGCGCCCTGAGGAATACAACGGCGTGCGTGTGCCCGATGTGCTGCTCGGCGGCCATCACGCGGAAATCGAGGCGTGGCGTCGGCGTGAGGCGCTGCGCAACACGTTGCACAAACGGCCCGATCTGATCGTGAAGGCCAGAAAGAACAAGATGTTGAGCCGTGCCGACGAGGCATGGCTCGCGAGTCTCGCGAAGGAAGAATCGAAGGCGTAAAGCCGGCGGTCTTTCGAGCGGACACCAGGCGGCGCCGCACATGCGTATTCGGCGCCAGATGTGAACCCATCCTCTATCGGGGCCGTAGCCGCAAGGCAGGTACGAACGCCGACAAGATGGATCCAGGAGTCAGTAATGAATCTGATTGCAAAACTCGAGCAGGAAGAAATCGCGCGCGCCCTCGGCGAGAAGACCATCCCCGACTTCGCTCCGGGCGACACGGTGATCGTCAGCGTGAACGTGGTTGAAGGTACGCGTAAGCGTGTTCAGGCTTACGAGGGCGTCGTGATCGCCAAGCGTAACCGTGGTCTGAATTCGTCGTTCATCGTCCGCAAGATTTCGTCGGGCGAAGGCGTCGAGCGTACGTTCCAGACGTACTCGCCGTTGCTGGCAAGCATCGTCGTGAAGCGTCGTGGCGACGTGCGTCGTGCGAAGCTGTACTATCTGCGCGAACGTTCGGGCAAGTCAGCCCGGATCAAGGAAAAGCTGGTCTCGAAAGACCGCGCTGCTTCCCAGGCGTAAATGCTGTAAGAAAAAGCACCCCTCGCGGGTGCTTTTTTGTTTGCCAGGTCAAAATAGCGGCATGCCCCTTATCCGCTTATTCAGAGAGACCCGTTGACCCGCCCCATCTTTGAGCCTGAAACACTCCCTGTCGAAGCCACTGGCGCACATCTCCCGCCAGTGGCCGCCGAGCGCCTCACAGCTGATGGCCTGCGCGCGCGTTTCGAGCAGCGTCTTGCCTGGGCGCCGGAGCCTGTCGTCGAAGTGCAATGGCGCAACACGCCGGGCGATCCGCGTGTTGCCTCAGTGCTGGTGCCGCTGGTAGTCCGCGATCACGGGCTGACCGTGCTGCTCACGCAGCGTGCCGACCATCTGAACGATCACGCCGGCCAGGTGAGTTTTCCCGGCGGCCGCCAGGAACCCTTCGATGCCGACGCTATCGCTACCGCGCTGCGCGAAGCACAGGAAGAGGTCGGCCTCGCGCCGTCGCGAGTGGAAATTCTCGGTGCCTTGCCCGACTACCTGACCGGCACCGGCTTTTGCGTGACGCCGGTGATCGGTCTCGTGCATCCGCCGTTCGCATTGAAAATGGATGAGCTGGAAGTGGCCGAAGTCTTCGAAGTGCCGCTCGCTTTTCTGATGGACCCCGCGAATCACGAGGAGCGCGTGTTCCGTTACGAGGGCGGCGAGCGCCGCTTTTTCGCGATGCCGTATCCGCGCAGCAAATCCGCGGGGGCGAGCGGGCAGGGCGTCAGCGAAGTCGGCGGGCACCATTTTATCTGGGGCGCCACAGCGGCGATGCTGCGCAACCTGTATCGCTTCCTCGCTGCGTGAAGCGCGCCGGACTGTGCAGTCGTTGGCTCTTTGTCAGTGTCTGCACTCAGACGAATCCGACCCTGTGCTATCGTTATAAAACAATCGTAAAAACTTAAAAAGCACGGCGCATCGCATGACTTTTTTCTCCGTATTGCTGGCTCTGATCATTGAACAGGTTCGCGCGCTGTCACCGAATAACCCGGTGTCCGCGCTGCTTCAATACCATGCGGAGTCGGCGGCGCACGGATTCGATGCCGGCAAGCCCAAGCATGGCCTGCTCGCGTGGCTTGTAGTGGTGGTGCCCTGGACGCTGGCGGTTGCGCTCGTCTACTACGTGCTGTATCACATTCACTTCGCGCTGGCGTTCTTGTGGAACGTCGCGGTGCTGTACTTCACGCTCGGCTTCCGCCAGTTCAGCCACTATTTCACGGATATTCATCTCGCGTTGAACAACGACGACGTGCCGCGCGCGCGTGAAATTCTGAATGAATGGACCGGGCTCGATACCGTCGATATGCCCGTCAGCGAGATCGTCCGTCATACGCTGATTCACGCGGTGGTCGCATCGCATCGCCATGTGTTCGGCGTGTTCTTCTGGTTCCTGATTCCGGTCGGGCCGGCGGGCGCGGTGCTGTACCGGATCGCCGAATACCTGGCGCGCGCATGGGCGCGTCCGGCAGACGATCGGACCGCCGCGTTTTCGAGCTTCGCGCAGCAAGCGTTCTTCGTGATCGACTGGGTGCCGGCGCGGTTGACGTCGCTGGGATTTGCCATCGTCGGGAATTTCGAGGATGCGATTTATGCGTGGCGCAATCATGCGCGTCAGTGGCCCGATACGAACGACGGCGTGTTGCTGGCCGCCGGAAGCGGCGCGCTGGGCGCGCGTCTGAGCGGCCCGCTTGCCGAACCGTCCAGCCTCGACGCGCTTGCTACCGGCGATGGCGGCCCGATGCAGGTCGGCGACGACTGCACGCCGCGCACGTTGCAATCGGCGGTGGGGTTGGTGTGGCGCGCGGTGGTGCTGTGGATGATTCTGCTGTTGATGCTGACCATCGCGGTGTGGCTCGCTTGATACGGCCACACTAGCTGGCGCAGCGCATGAAAAAGCCGGGTCATTTACCCGGCTTTTCTTATTGCATCGGCCAACGCGGCCTTGCGTTTGATAGGCGCGGCGCGCGGCCTACTCATTGCATCATTCCCCACGGTAACAGACGTCTCGCGCGCAACCGCCTTCTGCCTCATCCATCCAACGGATCACGCGCCGTCCCGCACTGCCAGCACACCGTGAATTGCGCTTCGAGCGTCTCTCCGCACTGACGGCATTGCCAATTGGGCGAGCCCGCCGCCGGTCCATGCGCAGCCGCATCGATCAAACGCCGGGCCATCGCCTCGTCGCGTTCATCGACGAGCCACAACTCCGGCGCGCACTGGTCTGCCGGAATATCGCCGAGCGCGCCGTTCAGATAGCGGTTGTGCAACTCGCAACGGATTCCCGCGGTCGCCAGCACGTTGACCCAATGCTGTCCGGTGATCAGATTCGGCGCGCGCATCAGTTTCATGTCAGCGGACGATCTGGCTGGCTTCGTGCACGAGTTGCGCATACAACGCATGCCGTTCCCGGCGGATGCGGCCGTCGGAGACCGCTTCGAGAATCGCGCAGCCCGGCTCGTGCAAGTGATGGCAGTTGTAGAAGCGGCAGTTCGGCAGCAGCGGCCGGAACTCCGGGAACGCGCGTTCGAGCCGGCCTTCGGTCAGATGATGCAGGCCGAATTCCTGAAAGCCCGGCGAGTCGATCAATGCACCGCCTGCGCCGCTGCCGTCGACGTTCGGCAATGGATAGAGCCGCGTAAAAGTGGTGGTATGGCGCCCGCTATTGAGTGCCGTCGAGATCTCGCGCGTGGCGACTTCCGCATCAGGAATCAGCAGGTTCACGAGTGTCGACTTGCCCATACCGGACTGTCCCAGCAGCAGCGTCGAATGACCGCGCAGATGTTCGATCAAAGCGGCACGAGCGGCCTCGGGCTGCATCTTGATCGACACCTCGACGACCGTATAGCCCAACGCGCGATACGGCTCCAGCCGTCTGCGCGCGCCGTCGAGCGCACCGGTCACGTCGATCTTGTTCAGCACGATCAACGGCTTCAGCTGGTTCGCGTCGGCGGCGACCAGTGCGCGGCCGAGCAGGTCTTCGCTGAAATGTGGTTCGGTGGCGAGCACGATCAACAGCTGATCGAGATTGGCGGCGAACAGTTTCGACTTGTACTGATCCGAGCGATACAGCAGATTGCGCCGTTCGCCGATCTCGACGATCACGCCCTGGTCCGCGGAGGTCGGCTCGTAAATCACGCGATCGCCAACCGCCACCTCGCTGCGCTTGCCGCGCGGGAAGCACTGGAGCATCGGGCCGCCGTCTTCGGGCGCGACCAGATAGTGGCGGCCATGCGCGGCCACCACGAGGCCGCCTAGGCGCGGGCTGGACGGCGCGCGCGGCGCTTTCGGGGAGCGGCCGCTCATGCGTGCCGCAGCAGACGGTCGATCCGCTGCGACGCCGGCGGATGCGAGTAATAGAACGCGGTGTAAAGCGGATCGGGCGTCAGCGTCGACGCATTGTCCTCGTACAGCTTGACAAGCGCGTTGACGAGGTCTTGCGCATCGGTCTGCGTCGCGGCGAACGCGTCGGCTTCGAACTCGTGCTTGCGCGAGCTGAGGCTGCCGAGCGGCGTGACGAAAAACAGGAACACCGGTAGCGCGAGGAAGAACAGCACGAGCGCAAGGCCACTGTTGCCGCCCAGCAGCGACGGCCGCACGCCCAGGCCTTCGTAGAACCACACGCACTGCGAAAGCCAGCCGAGCAGCGCGAGCATCACGAGGCTGATCGCGAAAGTGACGAGCATCCGCTTGATCACATGGCGGCGCTTGAAGTGGCCGAGTTCGTGCGCGAGCACGGCTTCGATCTCGCTGCCCGACAGGCGCGCGAGCAGCGTGTCGAAGAACACGATCCGCTTGGCCGCGCCGAAGCCGGTGAAGTACGCATTGCCGTGCGCCGAACGGCGGCTGCCGTCCATCACGAAGAGGCCCTTGGCGGCGAAGCCGCAGCGTTGCATCAGGGCTTCGATGCGGCTTTTCAGCGCTTCGTCCTTGAGCGGTTCGAACTTGTTGAAGAGCGGCGCGATGAACGACGGATACAGCACCAGCACGAGCATCTGGAACGCGACCCAGACGATCCACGTCCACAGCCACCACAGGTCGCCCGCCTGTTTCATCAGCCACAGCACGACGAACAGCAGCGGCAGGCCGAACGCGGCGCCGAGCAGCGTGCCCTTGATGCGATCCAGGAAGAAGATGCGCTTGCTCATCCGGTTGAAGCCGAAGCGCTGTTCGATCACGAACTGCCGGTAATAGTCGAACGGCAGGTCGATCACGCCGGTGATCGCGATCACCGCGACGATCAGCGCGATCTGGCCGACGTAGTCGCGGCCGAGCCAGTCGGAGATCGCCAGATCGAGCGCCTGCACGCCGCCGAGCAGCGTGAGGCCGATCAGCACGGCCGCGCCGACGATGATCTCGATCATCGTGAGGCGGGTGCGCTCGATGGTGTAGTCGGCGGCGCGCTGGTGCGCGGTCAATGCGATGGTGCCGGTGAACTGGCTCGGCACCTGTTCGCGATGGGCGGCGACGAAGCGGATTTGCCGCGACGCGAGCCAGAGTTTGGTGCCGACCATCGCCATGACGGCGACGACGAACAATGCGGTGAAGTACAGGGTGGGCATCCGGGGATTCCGTGGTATCTATGCGAGAATTATATGTTTCTTCCCGCCTCACGGCGGGGCGACATGGTCAAACCGGCTCAAACCGGCTCGAGCCAGGCGCTCAAACCAATCTCAAACGAACAATTGCCGTGGCAAGCGGGCTCGCACAGAAGCCGTCTGCCAGGCCATCAGGGTTGCCTTCATGACTGACATCATCGCATCCACCGAACAGCCGCCGCTCGTGCGCAGCGACATGAATCTCGTTTGGCTGGACATGGAAATGACCGGGCTCGAGCCCGACTCCGACCGCATCATCGAAATCGCGGTGGTGGTGACGAATTCGACGCTTGACCGGCTGGTCGAAGGTCCGGTGCTGGCGATTCACCAGAGCGACGAGACGCTCGCCAAGATGGATCAGTGGAATCAGAACACCCATGGCCGGTCGGGGCTGATCGACCGCGTGAAGGCGTCCACCGTCAGCGAGGCCGACGCCACCGAGCTGATCCGCGATTTCCTCGCGCAGTACGTGCCGCCCGGCAAGTCGCCGATGTGCGGCAACTCGATCTGCCAGGACCGCCGCTTCATGGCGCGCTGGATGCCGGATCTGGAGAGCTTCTTTCACTACCGCAATCTCGACGTCAGCACGCTGAAGGAGCTGTGCCGCCGCTGGCAGCCGGCCATCTACAAGGGTTTCCAGAAGCGCGCGATGCACACGGCGCTGGCCGACATCCACGAGTCGATCGACGAACTGAAGTACTACCGCGAGCACTTCCTGATTCCGTCGGCGCCGGACGCGTCCGCCAGCGCCGAATAAGCGCTAGGCCGGCCGGGGCGCGCGCACCGCGTTCTTCGGCCGGAATGCCTTCACCACGTCGGTATTCGTTTCCACATACGGGCCGCCGATCAGGTCGATGCAGTAAGGCACCGCCGCGAAAATGCCCGGCACCTTCACCGCGCCGCCCGTGCCTGCCGTGCCGTCTGCAGCCGTATCGCGCAAGCCCTCCAGCGTTTCCCTGATCGACTTCGGCTGACCCGGCAAATTGATGATCAGCGCCGCGTGATCCGCCGTTTCGCGGATTACCGCCACCTGGCGCGACAGGATCGCGGTCGGCACGAAATGCAGGCTGATCTGCCGCATCTGCTCGCCGAAACCGGGCATCTCCTTCGTCGCGACCGCAAGCGTCGCCTCGGGTGTGACGTCGCGGCGGGACGGGCCGGTGCCGCCGGTGGTCAGCACCAGATCGCAGCCGGCTTCGTCGACGAGTTCGACGAGCGTCGCGGAAATAGTGGGTGCATCGTCCTGAATCAGCCGGGTGAGCACCTGCCACGGCGAGCTCAATGCCGCGCCCAGCCACTCCTGCAGCGCCGGAATGCCCTTGTCCTCGTACACGCCGCTCGACGCGCGGTCGCTGATCGACACGAGGCCGATCACGATCTCGTCCGGGTGCCGGCGAATGGGCTTACTCATCGCGCTCGTCATCGTCGTCTTCCGGGGCGTCGTCAGCGTCGGAATCGCTCTGCGCGGACGGGCCGTCCGCGTTCTTGATCCACTGGAACAGTTCGCGGAAATAGCGCGGCGGCTTGCTTTGCTGCGCTTCCTTGCGGGCGTTGCGGATCAGCGTGCGGCCCTCCTGCGGGTCGGCATTCGGGTGCAGGCGGATGAACTCGGTCAGCGCGGCGTCGTCGGCGAGCAGTTTCTCGCGGGTGCGCTCGATCCAATGGAGCTTGGCCGTTTCCGCCTTGTTGACGCCGTTGTAGGTGTCGAGCGCGGTGCGCAGCGCGGCGGTTTCCTCGTCGAGCAGCGAGCGCATCACGCGGCCGACGTATTGCACCTGGCGGCGCTTGCCTTCGTGGTCGGTGATGCGGCGCGCTTCGCGCACGGCGTCGTCGAGTTTTTCGGGCATGGGCATGCGCTTGAGCGCGTCTTTGGGCAGCGCGATCAGCGCCGCGCCTAGCTCCTGCAGCTCGTGCATTTCGCGCTTGAGCTGGGACTTGCTGGGACGGTCGTAGCCGTTTTCGTCGACTTCCGGCGCGGCGGATTCGATGGGTTGAATGCGGGTTTTGCGTGTCATGCCGGTATTGTAGCGTGCCGCGCCCGCCGCACCCGCGCTGGCGGCGCGCACGAGGGCTTGCGCCTCGTGAAGCGACTCACGCGGGGGCAACCCGCAGGCAGTTGGCAGACAACGCCCGGACAACCAGCCGGCAACCCGCGGCGAGGCACGCAAGCCTCAGCGATTGCCAGGTACGGCGGCGCGTACCTTGCTATGATCGCGGGATGCGTAAACCACCACGCGCGTGTCCGGGCAATGAGCAGCATGAGCATGAGCGTGGCATGTGCGAACACCCAGGGCCGCTCGGCCCCGAACAGGACGGCAACGACAATGGCAGCAGACATGGACGTCAAGCAGCGCTTTTTTCCGCATACCCAGGATGAACTGAAGGAAATCGCCTCGGACATCCTTCGTCACGCGAAGTCGCTCGGCGGCACCGACGCGGCAACCGAAATCTCCGAGGGCGACGGCCTGTCCGTCTCCGTGCGGCGCGGCGAAGTCGAGACGATCGAACACAACCGCGACAAGATGGTCGGCGTGACGGTGTTCATCGGCAACAAGCGCGGCAATGCGAGCACCTCGGACTTCTCGTCGCAAGCTTTGAAGGACACGGTCGCGGCGGCGTACAACATCGCGCGCTTCACCGCGGAAGACGACTGCGCCGGCCTTGCCGAAGCCGAGCTGCTCGAAACCGCGCCGCGCGATCTCGATCTGTATCACCCGTGGAATCTGTCCGCCGACGAAGCGGTGGAAATCGCCCGCCGCTCGGAAGACGCCGCGTTCGCGACCGATCCGCAGATCAAGAACTCGGAAGGCGCGAGCGTGTCGGCGCAGCACTCGCAGTTCGTGCTGGCCACCTCGCGCGGCTTCCTCGCGGGCTATCCGTACTCGCGCCACTACATCGCGTGCGCGCCGATCGCGGGCAGCGGCCGCAACATGCAGCGCGACGACTGGTACACCTCGACCCGCAGCGCCTCGGAACTGGCCGACCCGGAAGCGGTGGGCCGCTACGCGGCGCAACGCGCGCTCGCGCGCATCGGCGCGCGCGGTCTCGATACGCGCAAGGTGCCCGTGCTGTTCGAAGCGCCGCTCGCCGCCGGGCTGCTCGGCGCGTTCGTGCAGGCCACGAGCGGCGGCGCGCTGTATCGCAAGACCTCGTTCCTCGTCGATAGTCTCGGCAAGCCGGTATTCGCGCCACACGTGCAGATCGTCGAAGATCCGCACGTGGTCCGCGCGATGGGCAGCGCGCCGTTCGACGAAGAAGGCGTGCGCACCAAACAGCGTTCGGTGGTGAAGGACGGCGTGGTGGAAGGCTACTTCCTGTCCACCTATTCGGCGCGCAAGCTCGGCATGCAGACCACCGGCAACGCGGGCGGCTCACACAACCTGTCGCTTCGCAGCTCGAACACGCGTCCCGGGGACGACTTCGAAGCGATGCTGAAGAAGCTCGGCACCGGCCTGCTGCTCACCGAACTGATGGGGCAGGGCGTGAACTACGTGACGGGCGACTACTCGCGCGGCGCGTCGGGCTTCTGGGTCGAGAACGGCAAGATCCAGTATCCGGTCGAGGAGATCACGGTGGCGAGCACGCTGCAGGAGATGTTCCGCCATATCGTCGCGATCGGCGCGGATACGATCACGCGCGGCACCAAGCAGACCGGCTCGGTGCTGATCGAACGGATGACAATCGCGGGGCAGTGAGCGGTTGGGGCCGCAGGGGCCGAGTCCCGGCGGCGCAGAAAACAAAAACGCCACGCAAAAAAATCTGCGTGGCGTTTTTTATTGCGCGTGACGCGTAACGAGTTAAGCGTTGCGCTTTCCAGCACCCTTGCGCTTGTACGTGACGAATGCATAGTCGAAATCGTTCGGTGCATGCGCACGATGCGTCTCGTGCGCGACTTCTTCCCACTCGTCGTCATCGAGCTTGGGGAACGTCGCGTCGCCGTCGAAGTCCGCGGAAATCTCGGTGACGATCAGCTTGTCCGCGAGACGCAGCCCTTCCACGTACAACTGCGCGCCGCCGATCAGAAACGCTTCCGGCGCCTGGTCCTGACCGGCGAGCCGCAGCGCGTCCGCGAGGGTCGTGGCGGCGTCGCAGCCCTGAAAGCGGCGCGTCGCATCCCGCGTCACGACGATGTTGCGGCGTCCCGGCAACGGCCGGCCGATCGATTCATGCGTCTTGCGGCCCATGATGATGGGCGCGCCCATCGTGGTGCGCTTGAAGAACGCGAGGTCTTCGGGCAGTCGCCAGGGCAACTGGTTGTCGCGGCCGATCACGCCGTTGTTGGCGCGAGCGACGATCAGAGTGAGCGTCGTCATCGAATGGAAAGGGGAACGTAACCGGACCGATTCTACCTGACGCGCCGGCGCGGGCCGCGGCGCGGCCCTCCTGGTCATTCACCGGCAGCGTCATTCGTGCGGCGGATCGTCCGCGGCGAATGGCGTCTTCTCGCCGGCACCACTCAATTCGCGCAGGCCGTGAAGACCCATCAGCCGGTACAGCGTGACGCGCGAAATGTTCAGATCCACCGCCGCCTCGTTCTGCCGGTGCCGGTGCCGCGGCAACGCCGCCTCGATCGCGCGTTTCCCGGCGGCTTCACGTGCTTGCGTCAGCGTCATGGTCTGCTGTTCCGTGAACTGCGCGAGGTCGAGGTCGTCGGCGGAAATCAGCTTGTTCTCGGCCATCACGATCGCGCGGCGCACGCGATTGATCAACTCGCGCACATTGCTGGGCCAGTTGTAGTTGTACAGCGCCTCGATCGCGGACGGCGTGAAACGGCGGATCTTGCGCGCGCTGTCGGCTTTGAACTTGCGCAGGATGTGATGCGCGAGAATCTCGATGTACCTGCCGCGCGCGCGCAGCGGCGGCTCGTCCACACGCAGCACGCAGAGCCGGTGAAACAGGCCGGCGCGAAAGCGCCCGTCGCGCATCGCCTCTTCCAGGTCGACGTGGGTGGCGGAAATGATCCGCAGGTCGACCGGAATCGATTCGCGCCCGCCGAGCCGCTCGATCTTGCCTTCCTGCAGAAAGCGCAGCAGGCTCGCCTGGCTTTCGAGCGGCAGATCGCCGATTTCGTCGAGCAGCAGCGTGCCGCCGTCGGCGGCTTCGACCCGGCCGATCTTGCGCTGATTGGCGCCCGTGTATGCGCCACGCTCGTAGCCGAATAGTTCGGACTGCAGCAGATGATGTGGAATCGCCCCGCAATTGATCGCCATGAAGGGCGCCTTGTGGCGCGGCGAGCGCTCGTGAATTGCGAGCGCGGTCAGCTCCTTGCCGGTGCCCGACTCGCCGGAGATGAACACGCTCGCGTCGGTGTTCGCCACCTTGCGGATCGGGCGAAAAAGCTGCTGCATTGCCTCGCAGGTGCCGACCATCTCGTCGTCGCCCGACTCGCTGATGGGCGGCGCGAGTTCCGGCTCGCACAGCGTGACCATGCCGAACGCGTGGCCGACCAGGTAGTCGACCGTTGCGTTCGCCACCGGCATCTTCACGAAGTCGAAACAGTAGTGGCGCACGAGCCGCCGCGCGAGTGGGTCGTTGAGCCGCTCGCTGCTGGCCGCGCCGCCGTTCGTGACGGTGATCTGATGGGCCTGCGCGTTGTCGAGACCGGGTGTCTGGTTGAGCGTGAACGCGCCGGTTACGCCGGCGCCCGCGCCGCTGGCGATGGTCGAGCCGGCGCGGGCTCATTTCAAACCTCGGAGCCAGCCGCCCAGTACATTCGACAGCGGCGGGAGCGCACCCGTCACCGACGAGCTGATGGTGCCGCCGATGCCGGGCGTGGGGCCGACGCCGCCGTCGGCATTGAGCGCGATGTTGTTGCCGGTCGCCTTGCCGCTCAGGATCTGCGTGACCGCCTGCATGCCGGTGCCGCCGAGCGCGCCGCCCGCGACCACACCGCTTGACCCGTGCGCGTTCGTCAGATCGGAGTCGCCCACGAGTTGGGCGATGGCCGGATTGAACGAGTTGGCCGGGAAGTGGTGGCGCGCACCGCGACCGGGTCCTGGTCGCGCGGCACGGGCACGAAGGCGTCGCGCGGCGTGACCGTGCGCTCGACGACGATGTCGCCCGGATTGACGACTTGCTGCGCGACCGCAGTGTCGGCGAAGCATGCGGTGAGCAGGACGAGAGCGCTTGCGAGGGCGGCCGGGAGCCCGGTGAGGGCGAGGGCTGGCGACGCCGCCCGCGAGCTATGCGCGCGCGGCGTCCGGATGGAGGTAGTCATGTCTCGGTCCTTTCTTTTTGTCTTCTCGGCGCGCGGTGTTTTCGATCCGCGCTGCCTCTGCTGAATCGCAAATCGGTTCGAGCTACTTTCTCTGGTACGTGGCGACGTTGCCTTGGGCGGCGCGCGCGGCGTCGACCGGGATCGGCAACGGCGACGGCGGGGCGATCTCGTCCCACAGCGTCACGCGGCCGCCGCTGCTGCCGCGCGTTAGCTGCGGCGTCGCGCCGACCATCAACATGCCGACCGCGCCGCCGCGTTGGCGCGACAGCACCTGGTCGTCGAGAGAAATATCGTTCACGGACGCATCATCGGCGGGATCGCCCAGCGCATCGATCGCGAACTGGCCGGATTCACTGGCCGCGCCGGCCGTCGCATCGGACGAGGTTGCGGCGACGCTGTCGACTTCGAGGTTTGCCCCGGCGAAATCTGCCAGCGTGGCGGATAAAGCCTGTGTGGCTTGGGCATGGACCTCGGTGGGCAGCACGATAAGGGCGATTGCCGCGCACAGGGCCGCGCACGCTGCGATGCCGATTTGGTCGATGCGGGAAGCGGGTCGCATTGATGGGTCTCCTGGATGCATGGCATTTAGCGAAACGTGTGCCACCGCTCGCAATCCGTTGATGCGTATGGATGCGATCTACATACCTTGGAGACTTATTCGACAAATCAGACAAAAACGTTTCAGCGCTGAAACGATAGGCACAAAATACCTGTAATTCGTTAATCTGGCGGGTACAAACTACCTTCGGGTGAACGCCAGGAAAAGCGCTTCCACTAATGTTTTATTCGTCGGCTGAATAAATGGTTATCAGCCGCCGAGCCTTGGTGGGAAAGGACTCCGTGATTAAATTCGTATAATTGTTTTCCAAGCGGCGGACGTATAGTAAGCTCTCGAAAACGGCTTCAGATTTAAAAAAGGCCGCAAACAGGCCGTCTCAAACACACACGCCGCTTTTCTTGGGGATCAGCTGTCCGCACGGAATGGAATGGCCGTTCGGGTTTTGCGATTCGCGAATCCCGAATGAGTCAGCGTGTCTGAATTGCAGTTCAGGTGCGTGCGTCATCCTTAACGTTCGTTGACGAGAGGATCTGAATAATGGAACCCGCAACGCGGCAACTGATTTACGTTTCACGCGATCCGAGCGCGGAATTGAATACCAGGTTTCTCCAGCGCGGCTGGCATGTCGAAGTCGTGGGATCGGCGCGCGACGTGCGCCGGGCGGTTCGCGCCGGAGCGGCGGCGGGCGGCCTGCTCGATCTCTCCAGCGATTTCCAGCCGCACGAAATCGCCGCTTTCGAGTCCTGCCTGACCATGCCGAACGTCGGCTGGGTGGCAACCACCATGCCCGGCCAGCTGCGTGACGCCGCTTTGCGCCGGCTCGTGCGCGACTATTGTTTCGACTATGTGACGGTACCGTATTCGGGCGATCGCATCGTCGATTCCGTCGGGCACGCTTACGGCATGATCTCGCTGGGCGAGCCGGCTTCGAACGATGGCTCGCAAGGCGCCGAAGGCGAAATGGTCGGCTCGTGCGACGCGATGCTCGCGCTGTTCCGCTCGATCCGCAAAGTGGCGATGACCGACGCGCCGGTGTTCATCTCGGGCGAATCGGGCACCGGCAAGGAACTGACGGCGGTCGCGATTCACGAACGCTCGGCGCGGCGCAACGCGCCTTTCGTGCCGATCAACTGCGGCGCGATCCCGCCGCATCTGCTGCAATCGGAACTGTTCGGGTATGAACGCGGCGCGTTTACCGGTGCCAATCAGCGCAAGATCGGCCGGGTGGAAGCGGCCAACGGCGGCACGCTGTTTCTCGACGAAATCGGTGATCTGCCGCTCGAGAGCCAGGCGAGCCTGTTGCGCTTCCTGCAGGAGCGCAAGGTCGAGCGGCTGGGCGGCCACGGCGCGATCGACGTGGATGTGCGGATCATTTCGGCGACGCACGTCGACATGACGGCCGCGATGATCGAAGGACGCTTTCGTTCCGACCTCTATCACCGGCTGTGCGTGCTGCAGATCGACGAGCCGCCGCTGCGCGCGCGCGGCAAGGACATCGAGTTGCTTGCGCGCCACATGCTGGAACGTTTCAAGAAGGATGCGAGCCGCCGCTTGCGCGGCTTCGCGCCCGATGCGATCGCGGCGCTGCATAACTACGGCTGGCCGGGCAATGTGCGCGAGCTGATCAACCGCGTGCGGCGCGCAATCGTGATGTCCGAGGGCCGCGCGATCACGGCGCGCGATCTCGAACTGGCCGAGTATGTCGAGATCGTGCCGGTGTCGCTCGCGCAGGCGCGTGAAGCGGCCGAACGTCAGGCGATCGAACTCGCGCTGTTGCGGCATCGCGGGCGGCTTGGCGACGCCGCGCAGGAACTCGGTATCTCGCGCGTGACGCTGTATCGTCTGCTGTGCTCGCATGGGATGCGGCATATGGAGGGCGAGCCGCTGTCCACGCCACTTGGCAATTTGCCGGCGTCGGTACCGCATCTTTAGGGCGCGTTGCAGGAGAGTGGCGAGGCGCAAGCCGCTTGGGGGCCCATTGGGCTCCCCGGTAGACCCTTCAAGACCGGTGTGGGCTGGAGATGGCCTCAACCAGGCTGGCGTTGACTGATGACCTGGCTTGGTCTGAGCTGCGTTTGACGTGAGCTTCTACGGCGGGGCCGCTTGTCACCGTGCGTTACTGTCTGTCAATCACCACACCTTCCCTTCAGGGCGGCTTCTCCGCCGATATTTTCTTCGCCTCTCGCCACGACCGGACGCTGACCGGTTGCGCTTGTTAAAATCGGGTTTTCCGCTCAATCCCCCGCGGCGCGCGCATCGACATTGCGCGTGCGCCGCGTCGAAGGAACCCGCATGAAACAATACCTGGACCTCGTTCGCACGATTCTCGATACCGGCACGTGGCAGGAGAACCGCACCGGCATCCGCACCATCAGCATGCCGGGCGCGATGTTGCGCTTCGATCTCCAGCAGGGCTTTCCCGCTGTCACGACGAAAAAACTGGCGTTCAAGTCGGCAGTGGGCGAACTGGTCGGGTTTCTGCGAGCGTCGCGCAATGCCGCGGATTTCCGCGACCTCGGCTGCAAGGTGTGGGATGCGAACGCCAACCAGAATCCGCAGTGGCTCGCCAATCCGTACCGGCAGGGCCCGGACGATCTCGGCGACGTGTACGGCGTGCAGTGGCGCCAGTGGCCGGCGTACAAGGTGCTCGACGCCGGCGCGAGCGCGCAGCTTGCCGACGCCAGCGCGCGCGGCTTCCAGGTGGTGACCGGATTCGAAGAAGACGGCAGCCCTAAAGTGCTGCTCTACAAGGCGATTGATCAGTTGCGCCAATGTCTCGATACGATCATGCAGAACCCCGCCGACCGGCGCATTCTGTTTCACGCCTGGAACCCGGCGGTGTTGGACCAGATTGCGCTGCCGGCTTGCCATCTGCTTTATCAGTTTCTGCCGAACGTCGCGCGCCGCGAAATCTCGCTGTGTCTGTACATTCGCAGCAACGATGTCGGGCTCGGCACGCCGTTCAACCTGACCGAAGGCGCGGCGTTGCTGCATCTGGTCGGACGCTTGACGGGATACACGCCGCGCTGGTTCACGTATTTCATCGGCGATGCGCACATTTACGAGAACCAGCTCGATATGTTGCAGCAGCAGCTCACGCGTGAGCCCTATGAGAGCCCGACTCTGGTGATTTCGGATCGCGTGCCGGAGTACGCGAAAACCGGCGTGTATGAACCCGAGTGGCTGGAGAAGATCGAGCCTGCGGATTTCTCGCTGGTCGGTTATCGGCACCACGAGCCGTTGACCGCGCCTATGGCGATTTGAGCGCGCGTCGGCGGCCGGTTTCGCTCGTGTGACGAAAAAACCCGCGATGTGAATCGCGGGTTTTTTCATGCTGCCGTTCGCGCGTGCCGTTCCGCGCGGCAGGTGGCAACGGGCCTTAGGTCGGCGGTGTTCAGCCCTTGTGATGCTCGTCGCGGTTGCCGCCGCCGGAGTGTTGCTCGGCGTGTTGCTGCTGCGGTTGTGGTTGCGGACGCGGCTGCTGCATCTGCTGCGGACGAGGTTCAGGGCGCGGCTGCTGCATCTGCTGCGGGCGTGGTTCGGGACGCGGTTGCTGAACCTGCTGCGGCCGCGGCTCCGGACGCGCCATCTGCATCGGCTGCGAATGAAACTCCTGACGCGGCGGCTGCGCCTGCATCTGCGCAGGACGCTGCCCCTGCGCTTCAGCCTGTCGTTGCGCTTGCTGCCGGGCCTGAAATTCTTGCTCCCGCGCCTGCTGCTGCGCCGCCGGATTCTCCACCGGACGCGGCGGCACGCTGTGCTGTTGCATCCCGGCATTCGCCTGCCCGCCGGTGCCGGGCTGCTGTCCGAATCCCGGCCGCCCCGGCTGCTCCTGCGGACCGCCACGCTGCTGTGCCGCCGGATTCTCCACCGGACGCGGCGGCACGCTGTGCTGTTGCATCCCGGCGTTCGCCTGCCCGCCGGGACTGGGCTGCTGCACAAAACCTGGCCGCCCCGGCTGCTCCTGCGGACCGCCACGTTGCTGCCCCATCGGCGTATGCGGCTGCGTCCACACCGGCTCGTGGCCGCCGTTCGCACCCGGCTGCCGACCCGCCTGCTGCGGCATCCCCATCCCATGCTCCTGCGCGTAACCCGCCGGGATGCCGCCGCCCGCTTGCGGCGGCCGCGGCACACCATTCGTCGGATGCGCCATTTCGCCTGATTGCTGCTGGCGCTGATTGTTGACCATCTGCGGCGGCATCCCCGGCCGGCCTTGCGGCTCGCCCGCATGCGGCCCCCGAGCGGCGCCAGCACCTTCGCGCGGTCGCTGTCCCGCCTGTTGCATACCACTGGGCGCACCAGGCATCGGCGCACCCGCCGCCGCGCCCGGCGGCCGTCCCGGGATATGAGACTGCACGACCCGCACGTTCTGCGCCGGCAGCGCGCTTGGCCCGCCCGCCATATGCGCGGGCACCGAGGTCCGCACGATAGGCTGGCCGCCCCCCGGCACCCGTCCGCCGCTTTGCGCGAAACGCTGCGCGAGGCTGTCGTGATAAGCGGCCGGCATCGCGGGACTGCGGGTCGCCATCACCGGACGCGCGACAACGCCAGCCGGCGGCCGGTAGTTCGCGTTGCGCAGACCCGGTCCGAAGCTCTCCCGCACCGGAGCGATCCCCGGCCCGCCTGGGTTGAACCGCGCGTGGTGCCATTGTCCCGGATCGACCTTCTGCGCGAAGCGTCCGACCGGCTGCCCGTGCACGAACGCAGTCGCCGGCACGGCAGTCAGGCCGCCGTGCGCGCGATAGTTGACGTACGTGTTGTGGATGCTCACATTGCGGTTGTACTGGTTGACGCGGCTGTAGTACCGCTCGCTCCAGTGATCGCGGCCTCCCCAATGCGGATGCCACGGCTCGCCCGGGCCGAGCGGAAACCACGCGACGCCGGCCGCCACGATCCCGCCGACCGCCAGATTCACGCCCCAGTCGGGCACGCCACCGCCTTCGTCGTCGCCGACGAAGGCGACCAGGGCCGGCGCATAGACCGGCGGCGCGTCGGCTTCGACCGGTCCCGGCACCCACGCCCACGTATCGTCCATCTGCACCCAGCGGCCGTAGTGGTACGGCGCGAAGCCCCACGGCTGGTCGTCGACCCAGGTCCAGCCCCACGGCGCCTGCCAGACCCAATGGCCGTCGTGGTAGGGCGCCCAGCCGGCGGGCGTGGCGCGCGGCACCCACACCTCGCCGTATTGCGGGCTGCTGCGCCACGTGCCGTTGGCGTCGAGATCCTGATAGCCGGGCACGTCGCGCGACACGTACTGCGCCGACACCGAGCGGTCCTCCGCGGCATCGCGGCTCACGGCCCATTGATCGAGGCTGTCGAGCCCGGGCACCTGGTCGTCGGCGAGCTGTTGCAAGTTGGTGCCGCCGAAGCGGATCTGCCGGCCTGCGGCGACCGGCACCTGGCCGCTGTCGCCGTACACGGTCGCGCTGCCGCTGCGCACGGTGACGGTGGTGCTGCTGCCGTCCGGTGCGACGTCGACGCGGTAGTCGCCGGGGCCGTTCACGCCGAGCGCGATGTTCGGCGTGTCGATTTCATACGACGAACCCGGCGGCAGTTCGCGCACGCGGGTCGACAAGGTGCCTTGCGCGACTTTCAGCTGGGCGCTGCTGTCGTCGAGATTGAGCACGTCGAGGCTGGTGGACTGGCCGAGCCGCACTGCCGTCGAGCCGATGTGCAGCTCGGAGCGCGCGTTCTGGTCGTTCCAGAGCTGGTCGCCGGCGGTGAGCGGGCGGTTGATCTGTGCGTAGGACCAGTCGGTGGCGCCGGCGGGCTCGGTGGTCACGGTGCCGGCGGTGTAGTTCAGCCGCGCGATGCGCCCCGGCGGGTCGGTGTTCTGGCTGGCCGCGGCGTCCTGGGGCGCGGATGGCATGTCCTGCGCCAACGTGGCCTGCGTGGCACACAGTAGGACGGCGGTGGCGATCAACGTGTAGCCCGGCAAGCGGTGCGTCGAAGGGGGGCGGGCGGTGACTGTTCTCATGACTTATCTCCAACGGACACAGCGATCTGCTTGGTCCGTAAGTCACTCTACCCGCGGCGTTTGTTTCAAGGCCCCCACTTTTGTAAGGCCACGGCATCGGCGTGTAACAAAAAATCTCGCGCCCGGCTGGCTGCCGGTTTTGGTACGGCAGTTGACCGGTTCGCCGCGCGGTTGTCGGGGTCGTCGCTCGCACGGGCGGACGGCTCACGCCGCCAGAAACGCATCGAAATGACGGTGGCCCGCAGGCGTGACGCGCAGGATGCGCGGCCGCTCGGTCCGTTCGACCCAGCCGTGCGTCGACCACGCGTCGAGCAATGCCGCGCCGAGCGCGCCGCCAAGATGCGGACGCCGCTCGCTCCAGTCGGGGCACGTGCACGCGAAGCGGCGCCGGCGACTCTTCGGGGCGGACAGGTCGATGCCCCATTCGGCGAAGCGCGCGGCGCCGTCGGCGGTGGCTTCGAGCGTCGCGCCGTGAAGCGTCAACAGACCGCGCTCGACCAGCCGCTCGAACACCTGCACCGACAACTCGCCCGCCATGTGGTCGTAGCAGGTGCGGGCGTAGCGCATGTCGAGCGGCACGGTGCGCGCCGGACGCGGCGTCGCGCGCTGCGGCGCGCTGATTTGCGCGACGTTCGCGAGCGCTTCGATCGACGCGGCAATGTCGGACGACGCGATCCGGAAGTAGCGATGCCGGCCGCGCACTTCAAGCGCGAGCAGGCCGCCGTCGGTAAGGCGCGCGAGATGCGCACTGGCCGCCGACGGCGAGAGTCCCGCGATCATCGTCAGTTCGCCGGCGGGGCGGGCGCTGCCATCCATCAGCGCCCACAGCATCGCGGCGCGGCCCGGATCGGCGAGCAGCGCGCCGATCCGGCTGAGGCCTGGAAAATGGTTCGGTTCGTCAGTTAGGGTGGCGGGCATCTGGCGTCTCCAAGGGCGGCGCGCGAAGCGCCATATGGTCCACTGTAGCGGGCTGCGCTATTCGATGTTTCAGCTTAGCGTGAACAATGGCTTGCGGCGGCTACGAAAATCCGGCACGGCAGGCCGGGGCGGGGGCTCGCATTGGCCTGACTGCCGTGTCGTGCCGCGCCGGCCGGCGTCGCGGCGTCGCGATGGCCAGCCAGGCTAGAATCGAAGTCTGTCTTTGCAGGAACACGATGTCATGAAAACTTTCTTTGCCGTCGCCGCCGCGGTGCTGCTGTTCTCCGCCTGCGCGCAGGGCGGCGCCGGGTCCGGCTCCGGCGCGGGCACCGGCAGCATCAACATGTACGGCACAATCGACGAAGGGATTAGCTTTCACAATTAGGCGCACGATCCAGCGCGAGTGCTGCCCGCCTAAAGTGGAAATTCCACGGAAAGCTAGCGGAAAGACTCGAGCGCTCGCTGGCAAAAAATCAGGGCCACAAGCCGCCCAAAGCTGCCACGCCGTCAACATTGCGCTCGTATAATCGCCCCCTTCCAATGCATCCGATTGACCGGAGTCAAGATGAGTACCCCTCCCGTAGCGCCGCTGGACCGTTCGGAAACCACTTTCCGCTTTCTTGCCGAGCCGAGCTCGGTCAACTTCGGCGGCAAGGTGCACGGCGGCGCGCTGATGAAGTGGATCGACGAGACCGCGTATGCGTGCTCGGCGGTATGGTCGGGACGCTATTGCGTGACGGTCAGCGTGGGCAATATCCGCTTTCGCCGGCCGATTCTGGTCGGCAACCTGGTCGAGTTGCGCGCGCGGGTCGTGGCGACGGGCCGCACCAGCATGCACATTCACGTATCGGTGCAGGCGGGCGACCCGAAGGGCGGCGAGCTGTTGCAGACCACCGACTGCCTGGTCGTGATGGTCGCCGTCAACGAGAACGGCCATCCGGTGCAGGTGCCGGCTTTCGTGCCGCAGACCGAAGAGCAGAAACGCCTCGCCAAATACGCGATGGATGTGAAGGAAGCGCTCGACGCTATCGTCGAACTCAAGCCGGACGAAGTGGCGCAGGGCAAGATTTAAGCGGCGCGCGCGTGGGGCGCTGGTCAGGAGCCCCTAAAGGCCCGCAAGGGCTGCGCGAACCGTAGCGTTCGCGCAGCCGGTGATTCAACGTCGGTTGCGGCGGGCCCAAAGCACGCTGCGTGAGGGAGCAGGTCGTTGCGCCGGCCGCGCGGCGACTCGCCAGAGATCAACCCGGCGAATTTCCCACCATATCCTTCGGCCGCACCCATTCGTCGAACTGCTGCTCGGTGACGAAGCCGAGCGCGAGCGCCGACGCCTTCAGCGTGGTGCTTTCCTTGTGCGCCTTCTTCGCGATCTGCGCGGCCTTGTCGTAGCCGATGTGCGGATTGAGCGCCGTCACCAGCATCAACGATTCGTTCAGCAAAGTATCGACGCGCTCACGGTTCGGTTCGATGCCCACCGCGCAATTGTCGTTGAAACTGCGCGCGCCGTCGGCGAGCAGACGAACGGATTGCAGCACGTTGTGGGCGATCATCGGCCGGAACACGTTCAACTCGAAGTTGCCGCTCGCGCCGCCGATATTCACCGCGACGTCGTTGCCGAACACCTGCGAGCACAGCATTGTCAGCGCTTCGGACTGGGTCGGGTTGACCTTGCCGGGCATGATCGAGCTGCCCGGCTCGTTCTCCGGAATCGACAGTTCGCCGAGCCCGCAACGCGGGCCGCTCGCGAGCCAGCGAATGTCGTTGGCGATCTTGTTCAGGCTCGCCGCGACGGTCTTCAACGCGCCGTGCGCGAACACCAGCGCATCGGCGGCGGCCATCACCTCGAACTTGTTCGGCGCCGACACGAACGGCAAGCCGGTCAGCTTGCCGATTGCGGCCGCCACCTTGTCGGCGAACTGCGGATGCGCGTTCAGACCCGTGCCGACCGCGGTGCCGCCTTGCGCGAGTTCGTACAGATGCGGCAGCGCCGATTCCAAGTGACGGATGCCGTGTTCGAGCTGCGCGACATAGCCCGAAAATTCCTGGCCGAGCGTGAGCGGCGTGGCGTCCTGCAAGTGCGTGCGGCCGATCTTGACGATATCGGCAAACGCCTTCGCCTTGCCGTCGAGCGTGCCGCGCAGCGTCTTCAGCGCCGGCAGCAGATGCTTGACGATCGCGTACGCGGCGGCCACATGCATCGCGGTCGGGAACACGTCGTTCGACGACTGGCCACGATTCACGTCGTCGTTCGGATGCACCTTGCGCGCTTCGCCGCGCTCGCCGCCGAGCAGTTCGCTCGCACGGTTCGCGATCACCTCGTTGAGGTTCATGTTGGTCTGGGTGCCGGAGCCGGTCTGCCAGACGGCGAGCGGAAATTCCTCCGCATGCTTGCCGTCGATGATCTCGTCGGCGGCCTGCATGATCGCGCGGGCCTTGTTTTCGTCGAGCACGCCGAGGCCGAGGTTCACCTCGGCGGCCGAGCGCTTGATGACGGCCAGCGCGGTGATCAGCTCGGGCGACTGTTTCTCGGTCGAAATACGGAAGTTCTGCAGCGAGCGCTGAGTTTGCGCGCCCCATAGACGCGCGTTCGGCACGGCGATTTCACCGAACGTGTCACGTTCCAATCGTACGTCTTCGGTCATGTTTCACTCCGCTTCTCAAAGTTCTGCGTTGACAGGCAATAGGGAGAATAGTCCCGTTAGCACGTTCCGGTATAACCCTGCTTGTGGATCGAAAATGTACGTGCGGCGCGTGCCGTTCTCGACGTCGCTCCACACGAGCGGCGAGAGCGGCGCGCCGATCGAGCGCAGATAGGCGAGATGGGCGTCGTCGGCTAGCGTGACGCGATAGCTTTCCTCGGGCGACGTGCCGTGCTCGAAGATCCGCGCGACCTGGCCCGCGAGCTGCGGGCTGTGGATCACCAGCGCCAGTTCGGTGTTCAGATTGGCCGAGCGGGGGTCGAGGTTCATCGAGCCGATCACCAGAATCTCGTGGTCGATCACATAGGTTTTCGCGTGCAGGCTGGCGCGCGAACGCGAGCCGGCGATGCCCGCGGGCGGGGTTTCCTGGCGCGGCTTGAACTCGTACAGCTCGACGCCTTGTTGCAGCAGCGGCACGCGATACGGACTGTAGCCCGCCTGCACGGCGACCGCGTCGGTCGCGGCGAGCGAGTTGGTCAGCACGGCGATGCGCACGCCACGGTGCGTCAGTTCGCCGGCCGCCTTGACACCGGCATCGTGCGGCACGAAGTACGGCGACACGATCAGGAAGTCGTGGCGCGCGTCGTGCATCAATTCGCGCAGCCGCTGCATCGGCGGACTGACGTAGTCCGGCGACGGATGCTCGATCTTCTCCGGCAGGTCCGCCTTGAATTCGGCGGGCGCCCAGATGAGACCGAGTTGCTCGCTCGTGATCTGCGACGCGAGCGGCGTCGCGTTTAGTGGTTTCGCGTTGTACGGATCGGCGTTGGTGCGCCAGTGCTGGCGCAAGTCGTCGCGTGTCTGGTCGAGTTCCTTCGCGTCGAATTTTTGCTTGTTCAGCGCCCGCAGCGGATACGAGAGGCTGCTGTTCCAGTAGTCGTCGAAACTGGCCGAGATGTCGGCGGCGATCGGGCCGGCGGCCAGTACGTCGAGGTCGCGGAACTGCAGCGTTTCGCTTGCGCTGAAATACTCGTCGCCGAGATTGCGGCCGCCGATGATCGCCAACTGGTTGTCCGCGATCATCGCCTTGTTGTGCATGCGGCGCGTGAAGTGGCCGATCTGCGTGAACAGGTTCGTGGTGCGTTCGAACATGCCCTCCTGCGCGCTGCCGAACGGATTGAACACGCGGATCTCGATGTTGTCGTGCGAGTTCAGGCCCGCCATCACGCGGTCGATGTCCTTGAAGTTCAGATCGTCGACCAGCATGCGCACCCGCACGCCGTGATCGGCCGCATACAGCGCGGCGCCGAGCAGCAGCTTGCCGGTGGTGTCCTCGTTGGCGATGTAGTACTGCATGTCGAGGGTCTTGGTCGCCGCGCGTGCGAGCGCGATGCGCATCTGCAACGCATCGGTGCCGTTCGACAGCACACGAAAACCCGACTGCCCCGGATGCGCGGCTTCGAGCGGCGCGAGCGCGATGCGCAGCGGGGTGGTCGCGGTGGCGGGCTGCGCGTGCGTGACCGGACGGTCGAACGCGGTGGCGGGCGGCTTGCTCGCGCAGGCGGTCAGTAATGCCGCCGCGCAGCACAGCAGGAAAATATGCCTCGTCGTCCCCCAAGGGGACTTCTTTCGGGGCGTGCTGAATGAGCGGTTGCGTTGCAGTGCGCTTTGATTCTGTTCGTGATGCCCCGGCACGCTGTCATCCCCTTGTTTGCAAGCTTCTCGTGACGGCAGCACGGATGCTTGCTCACGCTGTCGAGAAAAGCATTCTAAGGGGAATTGGGGCGGGCGGTTTTCGTGCTGCCGTGTGAATGCGGCGACGGGACTTTGGTGGCGTGCAGATTGCGCAGCGGCCTTTGCCGGGACGTGGTGAGCGTGCCGACAAAGGCGGTGGTTGATTCGATGCGCTCATGTCGAGCGCTGCCGCGATCGCATTTTTGAACTGTGATCGCGGCGCGCGGCGAGTTCGCGTTAGCCGCGCCCGGCGTTCAACGCGCGCTCGCCATCCGCATGCGTGGAGCCTTTCGCCGGACGTCCCGCCCAGTGGCCCGCGAGCAGCGAGCCGGACAGGTTGTGCCAAACCGAGAACAACGCGCCCGGCAACGCCGCAATCGGCGTGAAATACAGCTTGCCGAGCGTCGCGGCGAGGCCCGAATTCTGCATGCCCACTTCGATCGCGAGGGTGCGGCAGACGGCTTCGTCGAAGCCGAGCAGACGCCCGCCCCAGTAACCGCCGAGCAGGCCGATGCCGTTATGTAGCACCACGCCCAGCATGACCACGAGGCCGACCGACGCGATGCTCTTCTGCGTGCCGCCTACCACCGCGCCGATGATCAGCACGATCGCGACCATCGAGATCAGCGGCAGGATCGGTTCGATCTTGCGCACCGTCTTGCTGAACAGATGGTTGATGATCAGGCCGACCACGATCGGCAGCGCGACGATCTGCAGGATGCTCATCAGCATGCCGTGCACGTCGACGGCGATCGACGCGTCCACGTAAAGTCGCGTGAGAAGCGGCGTCGCGAACACGCCGACGAGCGTCGACAGCGCGCTGATCGTCACCGACAACGCGACGTCGCCGCGCGCCAGATAGATCATCACGTTCGAGGCCGTGCCGCTCGCGACGCTGCCGACCAGCACCATGCCGGCGGTCAGGTCCGGTGGCATGCGCAGGGCCTTGGCGATCACCCAGGCGGCGAGCGGCATCACGAGGTAGTGCAGCACGATGCCGGCGAGCACCGGCGCGGGTCGCGTGAAGACGCGCTGGAAATCGGCCACGGATAACGTGACGCCCATCGCCAGCATGATGATCGTGAGCAGCGTGGTGACGTGCGGCGCGATGCCCGTGAACGACGCCGGCGAGAAGTACGCAGCGATCGAAACGAGCACGGCCCAAAGCGGGAATAAGCGGGTGACGCGGGCAAGCATGACGGGTGGTCCTTTTTGTTTTATCGCGAGAATCGAGGGAACGTCGAGTGGCCGAGCGGGCCAGCAGGCGCGGCGGCGTTCGGAAGTCCGCCGCGCGAACGCGGCGAACCATGCGGGCAATGGTGAGCCTGCGGGCGGCGCTGGCCTTTGTGGGGCGTGCAAGCGGAATCCCGCCGCGTGGCGCGGGTGGGCGCCGCTGGGCCGGGAACGGCATTTTACCTTTTGACGGCCGGGCGGCTGCAGAGGGCTGGGCGACCTTTGTTGCGAAAGCGCGGCGGTGGGTCGTTCAATGAGGAGATGGTGACGCGGCGCGGCGCGGCATGTCTCGCGCGAAACGAGTTCGCACGAGTGCATTCGAACTGGCAAGCGGCAAGCGGCAAGCGGCAACCCGCAACCCGCCCCCAGTCACCCCGATCCAAAAGGCGGCGTCACAGCCGCCGCCGGCACGCGCCGCAAGCTCAGCTTATGAAACCGCAGCGTCATCAACAACGCGACGCTCGCGAGGCCAGCCGCCAACCCCCACCACAAACCGCGCGCGCCGAGGCCGAAGTGAAACGCCAGCGTATAGCCGGTCGGAAAACCGATCACCCAATAACCGAACGCCGCGGCGATCATCGGCACGCGCGTGTCCTTCAACCCGCGCAGGCAACCGGAACCGACCGTCTGCATCCCGTCGACGATCTGGAAAATCGCCGCTACGCCCAGCAGCGAACTCGCCAGCGCGACGGTCGGCGCGTTGGCCGGGTCGTCGAGATGCAGATAGAGGCCGACGATCCAGTGCGGCGCGGCGATCAGCACGATCCCCGATAGCGTCATGAAGCCGACACCGAGCGCCAGCGCGACGAAACCCGCATGGCGCGCGGCCAGCGGCTGCCCGGCGCCGGCCCAGAAGCCGATCCGGACGTTGGCCGCCTGGCCGATCGCGAGCGGCACCATGAAGGCCACCGACGCGACGTTCAACGCGATCTGATGCGCGGCCAACTGCGACTCGCCGAGCAGGCCGATCAGCAGCCCGGTGGCGAGAAAGAGCGTCGACTCGACGCCATAGGTGATCGCGACCGGCCAGCCGATGCCGAACAGTTCGCCCATCAATGGCACGTTCGGCCGCGTCGCGACGACGAAATGGCGGAAGCGCGGCCGCAGATGCAGCAGCGCCATCAGTACGAGCGCGGTCAGCCAAACCGTGATCGAGGTCGCGGCCGCCGAGCCCAGAAAGCCGAGCCGGGGCAGCCCATAAGCGCCGTGGATCAGCCCGTAATTCAGGAACGCGTTGACGCCGACGCTCGCGATCGACACCCACAGCAGGCGTCTCGCCGCACCGATCGCCGGCAGGAACGAGCGCATCAGGCCGACGCCGATCAGGCTGGCGGGCGCGCCCCAGCGCAGCACCGCCGCGTATTCGCCGACGTTATGCGCGAGCAGGCCGGGCTCGCCGAACGCGAGCAGGATCTGCGACGCGAACGACAGCAGGATGAACGCCGGCACCGACAGCAGCACCGACAGCACGAAACCGGTCCAGTAGATATGCGGCACGCGGCCATCGTCCTGCGCGCCTCGCGCGTGCGACACGCTCACGCTGACCGAAGTCAGCACGCCTTGCAGCAGCGTCACCACGACGAAGAACAGGTTCGCGCCGAGCCCGCCGGCCGCGAGCGCATCGGGGCCGAGCGAGCCGAGCAGGATGGTGTCGGTGACGCTCATCGCCATTTGCGAGAGCTGCGCGATCGCGAGCGGCGCGGCGAGCCGGGCAGTGTCGGCCGCGTGGCGGGAGTAGGTTGGCGGCCGGGCGGCCACCCGGGTGAAGCCGGATTGAGTCATGAAGCGCTTGACGGCGGAAGTGGCAGCAGTGTCACGGGGCGCGTGAGGCGCGCGTCGCTCGCTTCGTACGCTGGCGGCGGCGCGTTGCAGCGGCAACGTGTTCAGCAGCGGGGAAGGAAAGCAGTGCTTCGTGAGCCGCTCGTGTTGGCCAAAGGGTTTGTCTGTCGAAACCAACAGCTTATTGCGTCGCCCCGGCGATGTCGATGGAAGACGCACGATTCTGGTGCGCGCGACGCTGCGAATTTCCGGACTGGCGGCACGGCAGGCGCGCCGGACTTGGCGGACGTGGCCTCAATGTGGCTCGTGGACCGCGATCCGTGTATCGCCGAGCAGCACGACCTGGCCCGCGCGGATTTTGCAGGTTTTGCGTGTTTCGACCCGGCCGTCGACGGTCACGGCGCCCTCCGCGACCATCATTTTGGCTGAGCCGCCGCTGTCCGCGAGCCCCGTTATCTTCAGGAGATTGTGCAGTTCGACGTAGTCGCCGGTGAGCGTGAAATCGAGGTTGGGCATGGCGTTTGCACCTTCAGGCAAAGGGTTCGCATCATAAGGCACAAGCTTGCCCTGGATGAAGCCCGCGGTCCGCGCGGCCCCCGCGCAAGCAAATGCAAGCAGTTGTTATCCGATTGTCGGAAAGTGAAACGTTGCGTAACACGGCTCGTACATCGCAGAATTCGCTAGTAAAGTGCGGATACGTAGCAAAGATTGCTGGATTTTCATCGAAAGCCAGCGACCAGAAGACCGGGCGAGGTACGCGGGACATCCCATCCCAACCGACCGCTGGACACGACGCCCGCGTCACAACAACTTTAGAGAGGATTAGCCATGACCCAGATTCGTTCGCTCCTGATCGGTACCGCCCTCACGGCTTTTGCCGCCACCGCCGCCGTGGCGCAGACCGTGCAACCGGCCGCAGGGCTCAGTGGCCAGGCTCAGATGCAAACGCAAGGCGCGGATGTCGCGCCCGCAGCTCCCGCCGCGCAGGGCGTGCAGCCGGTGACGCCGGCGCCTACCCGCCTGACGGCGTCGGGTTCGACCGATCCGCTGGTGCAAAAGCGTGACGCCAACGCGAAGGCGAATGCGGAATATCGCGCGTCGAAGAAGGCGTCGAAGGCGGCAATGACGGATCAGCAGAAGGCCGCCAAGGCGCAGTACAAGGAGCAGGTGCACGACGCGAAGATCAACCAGAAAGCAGATAAGCAGGCCGCCAACAACGAAATGAAGATGAACATGGAAGGGCAGGCTGCAACTCAGGTTGATGGCGCTGACGTGAAGCACTAAGCCAGCCGCGAAGCGCGGGCGTGGCGGCAGAGGTGTGTGGTCACGCCGTGCTTTGGCTTGGTCTGGATGCAACTGTCGGGCGAGGAGCGCGTCGCGCAGGCTGCGCACCCCCGGCCCTTTTGCTTCAGCCCGGATTTTCAGCGGGACGCTGCCGTGCCGCTTTGAAATTGAAAAGCACCGCGCAGCGCGTCGTACGACGTTTGAGGGAGGTGTTGGATGAGTATCACCAGGTCCACAAAGAACCGGATTTATGCCGCGTTGATCGCGGGTTGTCTGTCGTCGGTCGCGTTCGCGCAGGCGAGCGACCCGGCTGCGGCGCCCGTCACCCACGCCGACAAGCAGGCCGCGAAGGAACAGTCGAAGGCGGACAAAAAGGCCGCAGTCGCTCAGGCCAAGGCGGACAAGAAGAAAACCGAGGCTCAGGCCGACGCCGACAAGGCCAATGCCGATGCCAATCTGAAGGACGCGAAGAAGCAGTAGTTGTCTGCGTCGCAGGCAGGGGAGGTCGATCTCACGTCTTCCGCTTTGCTCGCGAAACAATGAATGGCCCGTCGCGCGAAAAGGTGCGCACGGGCCATTTTATTTTGAGATCCGTGCGTTCGCGTCGAGCCGACTCGCGTAGCTTTGCAGCAACTCGGGCTGTGCCCATCCCAGTCGAGCCATCGCAGCTACAAGCCGGTTCGGCCCCGCTCCCAAGCGGCCGTCAAAAAAAGGGGCGCTTGTCGCCAGCAGTTGTATGGATATACAGTATGCGTCGCCATCCTGTGTCCATCCAAACGTCCAGACCCAACGTGCTCTCCGTCGCTGAATCTCCGCCGCCGTCCGATACCGCCGCCTGGCTCACGAAGCTCAACGACGCCCAGCGCGAAGCCGTCGAGTATGGCGCCGACACACCCAATGCGCCCCTCGGCGCGCTGCTGGTGATCGCGGGCGCCGGCTCCGGCAAGACCAACACGCTCGCGCATCGGGTCGCCAATCTGGTGGTGAAGGGCGCCGATCCGCGCCGCATCCTGCTGCTGACTTTTTCGCGTCGCGCGGCGCTCGAAATGACCCGCCGTGTCACGCGCATCGCCGGCGCGGCGCTCGGCGCGCGGGCCGCGCTCGCGCAGGGGCTGACGTGGTCGGGCACGTTCCACAGCGTCGGCGCGCGGCTGCTGCGCGAATACGCCGATCTGATCGGTCTCGCGCCGTCCTTCACGATCAACGACCGCGAAGATTCCGCCGATCTGATGAACCTGGTGCGCCACGAACTCGGGCTGTCCGCGAAAGAACGGCGCTTCCCGGCCAAGGGCACGTGCTTTGCCATCTATTCGCGCGTCGTGAACACCGGGGCCTCGCTCGGCCAGGTGCTCGACAACGCGTTCCCGTGGTGCCGCGAATGGGAAGCCGACCTGCGCATGCTGTTCGCCGCATATGTCGACGCGAAGCAGAAGCAGAGCGTGCTCGACTATGACGATCTGCTGCTCTACTGGTCGCACATGGCCGCGGAGCCTGCCATCGCGGCCGACCTGTCGGCGCGCTTCGACCACGTGCTGGTCGACGAGTATCAGGACACCAACCGCCTGCAGGCGTCGATCCTGCTCGCACTGAAGCCGGACGGGCGCGGCCTGACCGTGGTCGGCGACGACGCGCAGTCCATCTACTCGTTTCGCGGCGCGACCGTGCGCAACATTCTCGATTTCCCCGCGCAGTTCGACCCGCCCGCGCGGCAGGTCACGCTGGAGCGCAACTACCGGTCCACTGCGCCGATCCTGGCCGCGTCGAACGCGGTGATCGAACTGGCCAGCGAGCGCTACACGAAGAATCTGTGGACCGACAAGGCGTCGGCGCAACGCCCGCGTCTGGTCACTGTCGCCGACGAAGCCGATCAGGCCCGCTACATCGTCGAACAGGTGCTCGAAGCGCGCGAGCAGGGGATGAAGCTGAAGTCGCAGGCGGTGCTGTTTCGCGCCGCGCACCACAGCGCCGCGCTGGAGATCGAACTGACCCGGCGCAACATTCCGTTCGTCAAGTTCGGCGGGCTGAAATTTCTCGATTCGGTGCATGTGAAGGACGTGCTCGCGGTGCTGCGCTGGGCGGAGAATCCGCGCGACCGCGTCGCCGGTTTTCGCGTCGTGCAGTTGCTGCCGGGCGTGGGGCCGGCCACCGCGGCGAAGGTGCTCGACGAGATGGTTGCGCGCGCGGGCGGCGGCAATCCCGCCGATACCGCCGCGAGCGCACTGGCTGCGTTCGCCGCGCCCGCCCGTGCGCAGGAGGACTGGCACCCGTTCGTCAAGCTGATGTCGAGCGTGTACGGGCGGCAGACGCCGTGGCCCGCCGAGTTCGAGATGGTGAGGCGCTGGTACGAGCCGCATCTCGAACGCAATCACGAGGACGCCGCGATCCGTCATGCGGACGTGTTGCAGATGGAAAGTATCGCGGGCACGTATGCGTCGCGCGAGCGCTTTCTGACCGAGCTGACGCTCGATCCGCCCGATGCCACCAGCGACGAATCGGGCGTGCCGCTGATCGACGAGGACTACCTGATCCTGTCGACGATTCATTCGGCGAAGGGGCAGGAGTGGCGCAACGTGTTCGTGCTGAACGGGGTCGACGGCTGCATTCCGTCCGATCTCGGCACCGGCAGCGAGGATGAGATCGACGAGGAACGGCGCCTGTTATACGTGGCGATGACGCGCGCCAAAGAAGATCTGCATATCGTCGTGCCGCAGCGGTTTTACGTGCACAACCAGGCGCATATGGGCGATCGTCATGTGTGGGCGTCGCGCACGCGCTTCATTCCCGCGCATCTGATGCCGCTGTTCGATGCTTATGCGTGGCCGCGCGTGCCGGAGCCGAGCGCGCCGACAGCAGCGGGGCTCGCGGCGGCCGCGAAGGCGAAGGTCGAGATTGGCGCGAAGCTCAGGAAGATGTGGGATTGAAGCGCGGCGGCGTGCGTTGAGGTGATTGGGCGCAGGGGGGAGCATGGTGGCGTGTGCTCCTGCGCCGCAGAAAGGGGCGAGTTCTTATGGCCGCAGAACCGCAGAACCGCAGAACCGCAGAACCGCAACGCCGTAGTCCAGCTGATGTTCGCTGCTGACCCCACGCTCGAACTCAGCGCGACTATCGTTGCTGTTGCTGTTGCTGTTGCTGAGGCACCGGACGCGGCGGCACGAAGAAATTGCGCAGCCATGCCGCGAGGCGTGAAAACACGTCGTACGGCTCCTCGACGAAAATTTCCGGCTTGAGCAGGCGCAGATACTCCATGATCTGCTGCGCTTCCTGCTTCTGGAACGAGCCATGCGAGATGCCCAGCCGCAGCAGCCCGCGCAGTTCGCCGAGCTTCTCGCGCGCGGTGCTGCCCACGCTCGTTTCGCACGCTACCTTGGCCTCGTAGACCCGCTGACGCAACGATTCCACCAGCCGCCATGCGGGCGTCTGCATGACTTCCTCGAGCGCCTGGATGTCCTGCGCCGCGCTCTTGATCTGCGCGGCGAGCGGGTCGACCAGCGCCGCGTCGCCTTCCGCTTCCTTGACGATCGCTGCAGCCCAGTCGCGGCACTGCTTGACCAGCTCTTCCGGCGTCCATTCCGAGCGCGCTGCGAAGCCGAAACCGAACTCGCCCGCCTGCCGCATCAGAATCGCGACGACATCCGGGAATTCCTTGTCGAGCGTGCGCTTCGCCCACGCGTACTGGCCGCCCTGCAGCATCCGTTGGACCGCGTGTTCGGTCAGCGGCACCATGTTGTCGAGCAGCTTGGCGCGCAAGAAGTCCTCAAACGACGGCGTCGCGAACTGCGGATCGAGCTTCAGCGAAACCCGCAGAAAAGCGTCGAAGTCCTTGCGCAGCGACGCAAGGGTCTCGTCCTTGAGCTTGAGGGTGATTTGACCCATGTGTTATCCCGTTTGGTCCTGCCGCACGGCCTCGTCACGTCGTCCGGCCGCGTGCGGACCTTGGGCGACGCGACGCCAGATGCCGACGCGGTTGATGCCTGCCTGTTGCCGCGTAACCAGCGGGATGAATCCCGATGCGCGGACCTCGACTTCTTATCGGCGGATTGGACGGAAACTTGAGGCCGTGCGGGTGATGGGGGGACCCTTTAGAAGGATGTGTCGTTGGCTGGACGTGTCGCTGGCGTGTGTCGCACGTCATGCGAGCCGGACGACGCCGATCTCTTGAGGGCGGGCGGGCGGCGGGCAGTGGCTTTGAAGGGAGGCGCCGCCAGCTGGATGCGTCGCTGGCGTGTGTCGCGCGTCATGAGAGCCGGACGACGCCGATCTTGAGGGCCTGCGGGTGGCGGGTAGTGGCTTTAGAGGGAGGCGCCACTAGCCGGATGCGTTGCTGCCGTGCGTCGCATGTGACGTGGGCGGGATGGCGCCGACGCCAATGTCGCCGCGCGGCGGCAAGTGCCTACTTGAGCACGACGCATTGCCAGGCAAAGAACACCGTCAGGCCGACCGCGATGGTCAGCAGCGGCCGACGCGTCAGCGCGCTGACGACGACGGCGGCCAGCGCGCCGACCAGCTGCGGATTGCGCCAGGTCAGTTCGGCATTAATGCCATGCGGCGAAACCGCCATCGGCACGATGATCGCCGTGAGCACGGTAACCGGCACAAAACCGAGGGCGGTGCGCACCAGTGGTGAAAACACCAGCCGGTCGCCGAGCACGAACACGGCCGCGCGGATCACCCACGTGATGACCGCCATGCCGAGGATCAGAACGACGTAGTTCATCGGGCGGCCTCCGCGGTTTCGCGCGAGCCGCGCAGATTGGGGCGCGACATCGACAACAGCACGCCGACCGCCACGCCCGCAAACACTGCGCCGAGCAGACCCAACTTGTACGGCCACGCCTGCCAGAAAAAGGCCAGCGTGCCTGCGGTCGCGGCGGCCGCGATGTAGCGCAACGCGACGAGTTGCGGCACGACGATCGCGATGAAGGTGGCGACCATCGCGAAATCGAGCCCGAGCGATTGCAGGCCGGGGAAGGCCGCGCCGAACAGCAAGCCGGCGATGGTCCACAGCTGCCAGTTCAGGTACATCGCGAGGCCCGCGCCGAAGAAATAGTGCGGACCGACCGTGCCGGGTTCGCGATGCCGGTAGTGTTCCCACGCGACCGCGAAGACTTCGTCGGTGAGCAGCGCGCCGAGTGCCCAGCGCCAGCGGGCCGACAGATGCGCGACGTGCGGCGCGAGAGTCGCGCTGTACAGCACGTGACGCAGATTGACGACGAGCGTGGTAGCCCAGATCACGGCAAAACTCGCGTGGCCGGCGATCAGGCCGAGCGCGATGAATTGCGCGGAGCCAGCGAACACGACGAGCGACATCAACTGGCCGTGCCACAAATGCAGCGGGCCGGATGCGACGAGCGTGCCGAAAATAACGCCGAACGGCGCCGCGCCGACCATCATCGGGATGATGTCGCGTGCGCCGGCCGTAAATTCCTTAAGGTGGCCTGTGCGGATGGGCTGGTCTTCAGGTGAATGGGTCAATGCTGCCTCCTTGATTGGGCAAGCATAGCGAGGGGTGGTAGGGCGCGCTTGTACGTTCTTGCGGCGAATGGGCGTGGGCGGGCGGTTGGACGTGGTGGTAGCGGTGAGCGCCGGTCGCGAGGAATGGTGGGAGTGCGGAAAGCGGCAAGCTGAGTGCGAAGGACAGAGGGGGAGAGGAAGAGGGCGGAGCTAGAGGCAGAGGATGAGAGGCGAAGGGGCAAGCCAAAGGACCGAGACGAAGAGACGGAGGCGAAAGGACGGAGGCGAAAGGACCGAGGCGAAAGGACGGAGGCGAAAGGACCGAGGCGAAAGGACCGAGGCGAAAGGACCGAGGCGAAAGGACCGAGGCGAAAGGACGGAGGCGAAAGGACGGAGGCGAAGAGACGGAGGCGAAGAGACGGAGGCGAAGAGACGGAGGCGAAGAGACGGAGGCGAAGAGACGGAGGCGAAGGGGCGGGTGCGAGAGGCGAGAGGGCCAACGCCAGCCCGCAACGCGCAGCGAGGGTCTGTCATAAATTTTGTGTTTAAGACATAACACGTAACTCAAGGAGCATGTATGCCACGCAAACCAAGGCCGGCCGTCGAGGCCTCGCCGGTCTTGCCGTCCATTCCGAAGGAACTGATCGACCTGTTTGTGAAGGGGCCGATGACCGCCGAGGCGGTTCAGGCCGCGTCCGCCGCGTTCAGGAAGGCGCTCATCGAGCGGGCGCTGGGTGCGGGGTTGGGTCACGATCTGGGCTATCCGTCAGGCGCTGAAGGGCTGTCCCAACGCCTCCACGCCGCCTCAGACCCCCTGCCACCGTCCGGGCGGCACCCCGAACATGCGCCGGAAATGCCGCGTGAAATGGCTCTGATCCGTGAAGCCGCTAGCCGCGGCGACATCCGTCACTGAAACCCCTGCGCGCAACGGCGCGAGCGCGCGTTGCAAACGTACCTGATTGCGCCACGCGTGAGGCGGCAAGCCGGTCGCGTGGGCGAAAAGGCGCGCCGCGTGAAACGGTGACAACCCCGCTGCCCGCGCCACCTCGGCAAGCGTAACGGGCTCGACGAGATCGCCAGTCAGACGCTCCTGCATGATCGCGACGCGAGCATCGTCGGCAGCGATGGGCGAAGGCGCCGGCTGCGTGCGCGAGTAACGGACCAGCAGCGTGGACAGCGCGTCGAGCATCGCGGCTTCGGCGGCAAGCGCATCGTCGCCCGCTTCCAGCAGACGATGCGCGCACGCGAGCCGCGTCGCGAGATCGGGGTCGCGGATCACGCCGGGCGCAAACCACGGCTGCGCCTGCGGCTTGCCGCCGAGTTCATTGGCGAGGTCGTGAAGGAAATCCACCGGCGCATACAGCACGCGATACCGCCAGCCCGCCGCGACCGCCTTCGAGCCCGTGTGCAACTCGCCGGGATTGATGATCGGCACGCTGCCGGCCTCGGCGACATAGTCGGAACCGCGATACCGATAACCCTCCGCACCCGCGACGATCACCGGGATCGTGTACGCATCGTGCCAATGCGGCGTGAATTCGTGATCGTGATATTCGGCCGTGAGCAGGTCGGCGCCGGGCAGAAGCGGCGTGCGCCAGTAGCGGGCGGAATCTCGGAAACGATGGGCTGCGGTCATGATGGAGGTCCGGCTGGACCGGTCAGTGTAGCGCGTCGCGAGCGCTCGCGGCGTGGGCCATTGCCTGTGCCGCGAGGCGTCTTGCCGTAAGCCGGCGCTTACTTGACGGGGATCGTCGTGCCGGCCGGCATCGGCACGGCGCTCACGCTGTTTTTCGCGCTGCCGCTGACGACCCGGTCGCTATAGGTGAGGTACACGAGCGTGTTGCGCTTCGGGTCGACCACACGCACCACATGCAGCGACTTGAAGATCAGCGACATGCTTACGGAGAACACGTCCGCCTGCTGCTTCACCGGGCCCGTGAAATGAACCGCGCCGACCTGGCGGCAGGCGATCGACGCCTCGGTCGGATCTTCGGCAATGCCGAGCGTGCCCTTGACGCCGCCGGTGCGCGCGCGCGACACATAGCAGGTCACGCCTTGAACGATCGGATCGTCATAGGCCTCGACGACCACCCGGTCGGAGCCTGTGATGTGGAAGTTGGTATTGACGCTGGCGACTTCTTCGCTGTGTGCCGAAGACAGTAGCATGACGGTGGCGGCTGCAAGCGCGATGCGCAATGAGATGGGTTTCATGGATTGCCGAAGAGAGCGCCTGGGTTGGGCGCGAGACGCGCCGGGAAACCATCATCGTATAACGGCATGCCCCGGAGAGGGTCAGGGCCTGGGAGCCAGACGACGCGCGTTGGCCCGCAGCGGGTTCAGCAACGGATGACACCTAACGGGCGGCAAAAACGTCAGCGTCGAGCCAACCACGCCGCGATCCGTCATCGAGAAAAACGTGGCGCGCAGACTAATCGCGCAAAACAAAAAGGCCCGCACGGATGCGGGCCTTTCAAAATTTTGGCTCCTCGACCTGGGCTCGAACCAGGGACCTACGGATTAACAGTCCGGCGCTCTACCGACTGAGCTATCGAGGAACAGCAGTACAACTTGATCTACATAAAAAAGCCCGTCTTGGTTAACGGGCTTTTGCAATTCTTGGCTCCTCGACCTGGGCTCGAACCAGGGACCTACGGATTAACAGTCCGGCGCTCTACCGACTGAGCTATCGAGGAACAGAACAACAACAGCAGAGAAGCGAAATTGTAGGGGCAGCTTTTGTGCCTGTCAATACCCTGCGTTCATCTTGATTTCATCCGGTTGCGGCGGGGCGTGTGACAGGCGGCTGCGCTCAGCGCGCGAGCAGCGCGAGCTTTTCCTTCACGTCCTTGAATTCGTCGGCTTCCGGCAGCGGCGCCTTGGTCTTGGTGATGCTCGGCCAATTCTTTGCCAGATCGGCATTCAGCTCGATGAAGTCCTGCTGGTCGCCCGGCACATCTTCTTCGGCGTAAATGGCGTTCACCGGGCACTCGGCTACGCACACGGCGCAGTCGATGCATTCATCGGGGTCGATCGCGAGGAAGTTGGGACCTTCGCGAAAGCAGTCCACCGGGCACACATCGACGCAGTCGGTATAGCGGCACTTGATGCAGCTTTCGGTCACAACGTGAGTCATTCAGGCAGCTCCTGCATGCGGAATCAGGGAAGGCGCAAACGCCAAAAACGCTATTGTAACGTAACGTCAAGAGGCGTATGCGGCATCGGCCGACGCCTTTTATATGTTTTCGTGATTAGTTTATGGCGCCGCGCGGGGACTTTCTTCGGGGCGCGCAACGAGAGCCCGCCGGCGCACTGACGCCTCGCGCATTCGGGTAACATGCGACAGTTCGGCGCATGGGCGCGCCGCACGCGCACGGGTGAGCCAGGCCTTTTGAGTCGGGCCTTTTCGTTTTTCCAGCGGTCAAGTTCGCACCATCATGATTATTACTTCGCTGCTCGATACCGATCTGTATAAGTTCACGATGATGCAAGTGGTGTTGCATCATTTTCCCGCCGCGAACGTGGAGTACCGTTTCCGCTGCCGCACGCCGAATGTCGATCTCGTGCCGTATATCGCCGAGATTCGCGACGAAGTGCGCAAGCTCTGCGACCTGCGCTTCACCGACGACGAGCTCGACTACTTGCGGCGCATGCGCTTCATCAAGGGCGATTTCATCGAGTTTCTCGCGCTGTTTCATCTGAACGAGAAATACATTTCGATCGAACCGTCGCCGAAGGGCAATGGCGAAATCGACATCGAGATCAAGGGGCCGTGGCTGCATACGATCCTGTTCGAGATCCCGATGCTCGCGATCGTCAACGAGGTCTATTTCCGCAACACGCAGCAAACGCCCGACTACAGCGAAGGGCGCGGCCGCCTCGTCGAGAAGATGCAATTGCTGGGCGCGCGCCCCGAATTCGCCGACTGCAAGATCGCCGACTACGGCACGCGCCGCCGCTTCTCGAAGCAATGGCACGAGGAAGTGACCCTCACGTTGAAAGACGGTCTCGGCGAACAGTTCGCCGGCACCAGCAACGTCTTCTACGCGATGAAGCACAGCCTCACGCCGCTCGGCACGATGGCGCATGAATACCTGCAGGCGTGCCAGGCGCTCGGCCCCCGGTTGCGCGACTCGCAGATCTTCGGCTTCGAAATGTGGGCGAAGGAATATCGCGGCGACCTGGGTATCGCGCTGTCCGACGTGTACGGCATGCAGGCCTTCCTGCGCGACTTCGACATGTACTTCTGCAAGCTGTTCGACGGCGCGCGTCACGATTCCGGCGATCCGTTCGACTGGGGCGAGCGCCTGCTCAAGCACTACGAGGCGAACCGCTGCGACCCGCGCACCAAGATCCTCGTGTTCTCCGACGCGCTCGACATTCCGAAAGTGCTGCAACTCTACGAACGCTTTCGCGGCCGCTGCAAGCTGGCCTTCGGCGTCGGCACCAATCTGACCAACGACCTCGGCTACAACCCGCTGCAGATCGTCATCAAGATGGTTCGCTGCAATGGTCAGCCGGTGGCGAAGCTGTCGGATTCACCCGGCAAGAACATGTGCGAAGACAAGGCCTACCTCGCGTACTTGCGGCAGGTGTTCGGCATCGCCCAGCCGGATGAAGAGGCGGCGAAGTAACGCGCTTCACGCGCTGCCCGGGTTCATGCAACTGCTCGCGTGGTCATCACTTTGAACCCGCGGGCGCCGCCTCGCAATATGCCGTTCGGCCAGGGTGTTCGCGCGAAGGGCGGCCGGTATAATCCTCGTCACTTCGCACGGCTGTCGACATGAGGGTTTCGCATATGGACACATCGATTGCCCGCCGCAACATCCTGGCGCGCATCCGCGCCGCGCAAGGACACGAGCCCGAGCCGTCCGCTGCCGAGCGCGACGCCGCGGCGGACTATCTCGAGCGCCATCCGGCTGGTCCGCGTCCGGAGATGCCGGCCGACCTGAGCGCCCGCTTCATCGAAGAAGCGCAGAAACTGGCGACCACGGTCGACACGGTTCAGACGCTCGCCGACGTGCCGGCCGCGGCGCATCGCTACCTCACGGAACACGGGTTGCCGCTACAGGCTATCGCGTGGCAAACGCTGCAGGATCTGCAGTGGGCCGAAGCCGGCCTCACCGTCGAATTCCGCAAGCCGCAAGACGGCGACGTGGTCGGTCTCACCGGCTGCTTCTGCGCCACCGCCGAGACCGGCACCCTCGTGCTGCTGTCCGGGCCGCAAACCTACGCATCAGCCAGCCTGCTGCCGGAAACGCACATTGCCATCGTGCCGGCTTCGCGCATCGTCGCGGGGCATGAGGACGCGTTCGGCCTGATCCGCAAAGAGCGCGGCGAACTGCCGCGCGCAGTCAATTTCGTCTCCGGGCCTTCGCGCACCGGCGATATCGAACAGACCATCGTGCTCGGCGCACATGGCCCGTACCGGGTGCATGTGATCGTCGTGCAGGGTGCCTGAGCGAGTAACGCGGCTACGCTCCAACGCGCGCCTGGCCGCTCGCCGTACTCGCAATAAAAAGGAATTCAAGAATATGAAAGGGCATGCCGTGTGGGCGAGGATGTCGCTCGCCGTCGCACTGACACTGGTCGCGTCGTCTCAACCGGCGTCTGCCGCGACGCTCGACGGTGCGAGTCTGTCGGCGCTGTGGGGCCTGCCGTTCGCGGGCGTGCTGCTGTCGATCGCGGTATTTCCGCTAGTCGCGCCCGCGTTCTGGCATCACCATTTCGGCAAGATCGCGGCTGGGTGGGCGGTCGCGTTTCTCGTGCCGTTCGCGCTCAGCTTCGGTGTGCACGAGGCTTTCGGTGAACTGGTGCATGCAATGCTTGCCGAGTACGTTCCGTTCATCGTCCTGCTGACGGCGCTTTACACGGTCGCCGGCGGCATCCGCGTGCGCGGCAATCTGCATGGCACGCCGCGCGTGAATACTGCGATTCTCGCGCTCGGCACGTTGCTGGCGAGCGTGATGGGCACGACCGGCGCGGCGATGCTGCTGATCCGTCCGCTGCTGCGCGCCAACGACAATCGCCGGCACGTGGTCCATGTGGTCGTGTTCTTCATTTTTCTCGTGGCGAACGTGGGCGGTGCGCTGTCGCCATTGGGCGACCCGCCGCTCTTTCTCGGCTTCCTCGAGGGCGTCAGCTTCTTCTGGACCACAGTGCACCTCGCGCTGCCGATGCTGTTCGTCAGCACCGTGCTGTTGGCTGGCTTCTATGCGCTCGACTCGTACTACTTTCATCGGCGTGAAGAGGAGCGCTCGCGCTTTCTAGATCCGACGCCCGAGGGCGCGCCGCGCGGCATCGACGGCAAGATCAATTTTCTGCTGCTCGCCGCGGTGATCGGACTCGTGCTGATGAGCGGGCTATGGCGGCCGGCGGTGACGTTCGACGTGTTCGGCACCCCGGTGGCGTTGCAGAATGCGTTGCGCGATATCGCGCTGATCGCCGTTACGTTGCTGTCGCTCGCGTTGACGCCGCGCGCGGCGCGCGCGGGCAACGACTTCAACTGGGCGCCGATCGAGGAAGTGGCGAAACTGTTCGCCGGCATTTTCGTGACGATCGCGCCGGTCATCATCATGCTGCGCGCCGGCGAGGCCGGTGCGTTCGCGGGCGTCGTCCATCTGGTCAACGATCCTGCCGGCCAGCCGCGCGACATCATGTACTTCTGGGCGACCGGCCTGCTATCTTCGTTTCTCGACAACGCGCCGACCTATCTCGTGTTCTTCAACCTGGCCGGCGGCGATGCGCAGAAGTTGATGACTACCGGCGCGACCACGCTCGCCGCGATTTCGGCCGGCGCCGTATTCATGGGCGCGAACACGTATATCGGCAACGCGCCGAACTTCATGGTGAAAGCGATCGCACAGTCGCGCGGGGTTCGCATGCCGAGTTTTTTCGCGTTTATGGGCTGGTCCGGCGCGGTGCTGCTGCCGCTCTTCGCGCTCACCGGCTGGCTGTTTTTCTGACGCTGATTTCGACGCCGAGGCATTTCCGCTCGACGCGCTATACGGAGAATTGCAATGCAGAAGATCCTCGTCGCCCGTTCGATCTTTCCCGATGTGATCGAACGGCTCAAACAATATTTCGAAGTCGACTGGAACCAGGGCGACGTGCTGCCGGCAGACGAACTGAAGCGCCGTCTCGCGGATAAGGACGGCGCGCTGACCGCGGGCGAGCCGATCGACGCGAGCGTCCTGGCGGGGGCGCCGCGTCTGCGCGCGGTGTCGAACATGGCGGTGGGCTACAACAACTTCGACATGGCCGCGTTCAACGCCGCGAACGTGCTCGGCACCAACACGCCGGACGTGCTCAACGAGTCGACCGCCGACTTCGGCTGGGCGTTGATGATGGCCGCGGCGCGCCGTATCGCCGAATCGGAGCACTGGCTGCGCGCGGGCAAATGGCAGAAGTGGAGCTACGACGGCTTTCTCGGCAACGATCTGTACGGCTCCACGCTCGGCGTGATCGGCATGGGCCGGATCGGCCAGGCGCTGGCGCGTCGCGCGAAGGGCTTCAACATGCAGGTGATCTATCACAACCGCTCGCGCGTGGCGCCGGAGATCGAGGCCGAGCTGAACGCGGAATATGTATCGAAGCAGGACCTGTTGCGCCGCGCCGATCATGTCGTGCTGGTCGTGCCGTACTCGAAGGAAAGCCATCACACGATCGGTGCGGCCGAACTCGCGCTGATGAAACCGACCGCTACGCTCACCAACATCGCACGTGGCGGCATCGTCGACGACGCGGCGCTGGTCGAGGCGCTGCGCTCGAAGCAGATCGCGGCTGCCGGTCTGGACGTGTTCGAGGGCGAGCCGCATCTGAATTCGGATCTGCTGAGTGTGCCGAACGTCGTGCTGACGCCGCACATTGCGAGCGCGACCGAAGCCACGCGCCGCGCAATGGCGAATCTCGCCGCGGACAACCTGATCGCCGCGCTCGGCGAAGGGCCGCGCGCCGGCCAGCCGCCGAATCCGATCAACCCGGATGTGATGGGCAAGGCGCGTTCATGATGATGATTCTGGAGGCGGCCGTCGCGGTGCTGGCGGTCGCATTGGTCATCGCGGTGGCGCTGCTGCTGCGCGTTCAGGGCCGCGCGGACGACCACGAGCAATTCGAACTGCTCAACGAACGCATGGATGTCGCCGCGGACACGCAAGCGCACGCGAACGAGCGCCTCGAACGGCAGTTGCGCAACGACATCGCCGAGACGGCGCGGGTGTCGCGCACCGAGCAGAGCAGTGGCTTCGCGCACTTTCAACAGACGCTCGCGGCGCAGTTCAGCAGCATGACTACGGTGCAAAGCGGCAAGATCGACGGTTTCGCACAGCAGCTCGACGCGGTGCGTCAGAGCCTGCAGGCACAAGCCCAGCAGGCGCGCGACGAACAGGGGCGCACGCTCAAACAGTTCGGCGACACGCTGAGCCTGCAACTGGGACACCTCACCGAGGCGAACGATCGGCGCTTCGCCGAAGTGCGCGCGACCATTGAACAGCGGCTCAAGGATATCGAGGCGAACAACTCGGGCAAGCTCGAGGAAATGCGCCGTACCGTGGACGAAAAACTGCACGCCACGCTCGAACAGCGTCTGGGCGAATCATTCAAGCTGGTGTCCGACCGGCTCGAGCAGGTGCATCGCGGGTTGGGCGAGATGCAGACGCTGGCCGCCGGCGTCGGCGATCTGAAGAAGGTGCTCACCAACGTCAAGACACGTGGCACGTGGGGCGAAGTGCAACTGGAAGCGTTGCTCGAACAGTTGCTCACCGCCGATCAATACGCGAAGAACGTCGCGACGGTGCCAAAGAGCGCGGAGCGCGTCGAGTTTGCGATCCGCTTGCCGGGACGTGCGGAGCAGGGCGCCGCAGCGGCCCCCGTCTGGCTGCCGATCGACGCCAAATTCCCGCGCGAAGACTACGAGCGTCTGATCGAAGCGCAGGAACGCGCCGATCCGATCGCGGTGGAAGAGGCGTCACGCGCGCTCGAAGCGCGGATTCGCGCGGAGGCGCGCACGATCGCCGAGAAGTATGTGGCGCCGCCGCACACCACCGACTTCGCGTTGCTGTTCCTGCCGACCGAAGGCCTGTATGCGGAAGTACTGCGCCGGCCCGGACTCACGGACCTGCTGCAGCGCGACTACCGCGTGACGATTGCGGGACCGACCACGCTGACCGCCCTGCTCAACAGTTTGCAGATGGGCTTTCGCACGCTCGCGATCGAAAGGCGTTCGAGCGAGGTGTGGCAGGTCCTCGGCGCGGTAAAAACGGAGTTCGGCAAATTCGGCGACGTGCTGGCGAAGACCAAGGCGCAGCTGGAAACCGTCACGCGTTCGATCGAAGCGGCGGAAACGCGCACGCGCATGATGAGCCGCAAGCTGCGTGACGTCGAGGCGTTGCCGGGAGAGGATGCAAGTGGCGTTCTCGGCGACGCGCTGTCCAGCGTGGACCCCGACGAGCAATAAGGTTGCAGCAAGGCTGCGCGGGGAGCGGGCGGCCCGGCGAGAAGGCTAGACGCCGTCGGCTTTACCCGCGCCCGCGGCCATCTGCTGGAGCGCATCGCCCGTCACTCGCACCACGCGCCAGTCCGGCAACACGGTCGCGCCCATCTTCTGATAGAAGCCGATCGCGGGCTGATTCCAGTCCAGCACCGTCCACTCGAAACGCGCACATTGCCGCTCCACCGCCAGGGCCGCAAGGCGCCGCAGCAACGCGGTGCCGAGGCCGCTGCCGCGTTGCGAGGGTTGCACGTACACGTCTTCGAGATACAGCCCGCGCCTGCCGGCGAAACTCGAATAATTATGGAAGAACAGCGCATAACCGACGATGCGTCCCGCGTCTTCCGCGACCAGCGCTTCGATCGAGGGCCGCGCACCGAATAGCGCGTCGAACAGACCCTCTTCGGTCGCGACAAAGACGTGCGTGAGGCTTTCGAATTGCGCCAGTTCGTACGTGAGCGCGAAGATGGCGCCGGTGTCCGCGGGCGCGGCGGCGCGGATGGTCGCGGGCATTACGCCTCTTCCGGCGCGTCGGTCAGATGAATTTCAATGCCGCCGAAGCGCGACGCAACCCAGTTGTACGCGTGGCAGGCGATCCACAGCAGCACGAAGCCGAGGATCGCATTCAGCAGCAGCGCGCTGAATACCGTGCTCAATTCCACCGAGCCGTAGCGAATGAACGCGACCAGCACGCCCAGCAGCACGATCGGCACCGAGAACGTCAGGTACACGAGGATGAGCGCTTTGGCCGTCTGTCCAGGTGCAATGAACGAGATCTGTTTTTTCATGTAGGTCCAACCCGTGTGTCGTAGTAGTAATGGGTAAAGCTGTAAACGGCCGCTCGCGCAAGCGTTATACGAGACCGTCGAATAGCATGATCGCCACGCGTTCTCCGTCGGCAATCGCGCCTTCGTCATGTCCGAGCACGATAAAGCAATTGGCTTCGCTCATCGAACTCAGCACGCCCGAGCTTTGCGAGCCGGTCGGCGTGACGTGCCAGTATCCGTGCGCGTCCTGCTCCGCGACGCCGCGCTGGAACTCAGTGCGGCCGGCGCGTTTTCGGATGGCCTGGCGGCTCGTCGCGTGAATCGTCGGCAGCGGGGGCGGCGTCGCGCCGGACATCATCAGCAGCACTTCGCGCACGATCTGATAGAACGCCACCATCACGGCGACCGGGTTGCCCGGCAAGCCGAAGAATAGCGCCGGCTGCCCGGCGCCCGGCCGCGCGCCGGACCAGAGGCGGCCAAACGCGAGCGGCCGGCCCGGGCGCATCGCCAGACTCCAGAAGGCCACGTCGCCGAAGGTCTGCAGCAGTTGCCTGGTGAAATCTGCCTCGCCAACCGACACGCCGCCCGAGGTCAACACCACGTCGGCGCTCGCCGCGGCGCTGCGCAAAGCGGCTTCCAGCGCGGCGGGCTCGTCGCGCACCACGCCGAGATCGAGCGCATCGACGTTCAGGCGGCGCAGCATCGCAAACAGCGTGTAGCGGTTGCTGTCGTACACGGAGCCTGCATCGAGCGGCTCGCCGAGCGAGCGCAATTCGTCGCCGGTCGAAAAGAACGCGACGCGCAGGCGCCGCCGCACATGCACTTCGCCGATCCCGAGCGACGCCAGCAGCCCGAGGTCCGACGCCCGCACGATGCGGCCGGCCCGCAGCGCGGCATGGCCGCGCGCGAGATCTTCGCCGGCGAGGCGGCGATTGGCGCCGGGCGCGACGACGTCGGCCGCGAAACGGATCGACGCCGCATCCGCGCTGCGCTCGACCAGTTCCTGCGGCACGACCGTGTCGCAGTCTGCGGGCATGCAGGCACCCGTCATCACGCGCACGCATTGGTTCGTCTCGACGCGGCCCGCGAAAGGATGCCCGGCCAACGCCTTGCCGACGATCGTCAGGTCGATGGTGGATGCTTGCGCGGCCAGCGCCGCGCGCTTGAACGCGTAGCCGTCCATCGCGGAATTGTCATGCGAAGGAACGTTGATCGGCGACACGATATCGGCGGCGAGCACGCGGTCGAGCGCGTCGCGCAATGCCACGCGTTCGACGGCCGTGACCGGTGCGGCCCACTGGCGAACAATGGCCTGTGCGGCCGAAACGGGTAGCGCGTGAGGATCGTATTGCGCGACGCAGCGGGAAAATTCGTTAGGCGTGGTCATGAAGGGCTGGGCGTCGCGACCGGAGAAGGGCGCGGCTGTTGCCGTGCGGCCGGGCGGATATCAACCGGGGTCTCGATCGCGTTCGAGGTCGGCGAGTTCTTGTAACGAGTTGGCATTGTAAAACGCGCGCTCGTCGGTAAAGACGACTTCCACCGTCCTGTGGCGTGCGTACCACGCGCGGACTTTGCGTTCGCCGGCGTCCAGAAACTCAGAGAGGTCGTCCGCGAGTCCGGTGCGAAGCAGCGCGAAGACGGGGTGAAGGGACGTGTTGCCGTCGGCGTCGGCGGTCGTGGCGGTGGCGATGTCGGCCTGGTTTGCGTTTAGCGCGTGCGCGAGGCGCGCGGCGAGATCGGCGGGCAGCCACGGTGAGTCGCAGGGCGCGCTCAGCAGATAGGGGGTGGCGCTCGCGCGCAGCCCGGCAAGCAAGCCCGCCAGCGGTCCCGGGAAGCCGGGCAGCGTGTCGGCCACGATCACAGCGCCGAACGGCGCGCCGAGCGCGGCGTAGGTATCGGGATGACGGTTGGCGCTGATCAGCAGCGCGCCGGCCTGCGGCGCCAAGCGCCTCAGCACGTGGGCGGCGAGCGGCTCGCCGTGCAGCGTTTGCAGGCCCTTGTCGACGCCGCCCATGCGCACGCCGCGCCCGCCCGCGAGCAGCAGGCCGGTGATCTGTTCACGCGTGATTTGCATGCGCCGGGCGCTCACCCGCCGATGTACGACATCTCGACGCGGCGGCCAGCGTGCTCGCGCGAGTCGGCCGGGTAGCTGCCGCGCAGTTGCGAATAGCGGTCGCTACGGCCTTGCCAGATTTCCGCGATGGCGGTGGCGATCTCGGCGTCGCTCGCGCCGCTGCGCAGCAACGCGCGCAGGTCGTGACCCGACGATGCGAAGAGGCACAAGTACAGCTTGCCCTCGGTCGACAGGCGCGCGCGAGTGCAACTGCCGCAAAATGCGCGCGTGACGCTCGAAATCACGCCGATCTCGCCGCTGCCGTCCACGTAACCCCAGCGCTGCGCGGTCTCGGCGGCGCTGTGCGCTTCGAGCGGCACGAGCGGGAACTGCTCGGCGATACGCGTCACCACGTCGGCCGATGGCAATACTTCAGCCATGTTCCAGCCGTTCGACGTGCCGACGTCCATGTATTCGATAAAGCGCAGCACCGTGCCCGAGCCTTTGAAGTGGCGCGCCATCGGCAGGATTTCGCCGTCGTTGGTACCGCGCTTGACGACCATGTTGACCTTGACCGGCGCGAGCCCCACCGCGTGCGCCGCGGCGATACCGTCCAGCACGTCGGCAACCGCGAAGTCGGCGTCGTTCATGCGGCGAAACAGCGTGTCGTCGAGCGCGTCGAGACTGACGGTGACACGGGTCAGTCCGGCGTCTTTCAGGCTCCGGGCCTTGCGTTCCAGCAGCGAGCCGTTGGTGGTCAGCGTCAGGTCGATTGGGCGGCCCGCCGGCGTGGTCAGCTGCGCGAGCCGTTCGATCAGGAATTCCAGATTTTTGCGTAACAGCGGCTCGCCACCTGTCAGACGAATCTTTTCGACCCCGTGTGCGACGCTAAGCCGCGCCAGCCGTTCGATTTCCTCGAAGCTCAACAAGGCGTTGTGCGGCAGGAATGCGTAGTCCTTGTCGAACACCGCTCGCGGCATGCAGTAGACGCACCGGAAATTGCAGCGGTCCGTTACCGAAATGCGCAGGTCTCGCAGCGGACGCGACATCGCGTCGTGCAGCACGCCATGAGGCGTCTGCAGGGGGCCGGCAATGACCGGCGCCGCGCTGAGGTCGGCAACTGGGATGATGCGTCGGGACATGAGGTGTTTCTTCTGGTGCTCGAGTGGACGGCTAGATAGTCATTCTATCGGAAATGCTTTTGACCACAGCGGGGAGCGGGCCTTGTCGGGTATACAGGGAGCGGCATGTCGCGGCGCGTGCGCCCTGCCGTTTGCGTCCGTAAAAGCAAAAAGCCCGCCGGGTAGGGCGGGCTTTTTTAGTGCGGCGGGCTAGCTTACTGCGGGTGCTTCGCCGTTTCCACTTGTTGCATCGGCGCGTTGTCGAGCGGTGGCACCGGCTTGCGCTCACGCACCACCCGGGCCGGCTTGGCGGTCTGCGCAGCGGCTTCCTGCGCGGCACGCCATTTGGCGGTGTCGGTATTCACCCAGACAAGACCGGCCTGTTCCAGCACCGGCTGCAGGGCTTCTGCGGGCACGGCGCCGCGCGGCGCCTGCACTGCCTGCGCTGCTGCGGGGACAGGTGCCGGTTCGATCGCAGCCGGCTCCGCCGCAGTTTCGGCCTGGACCGGCTGCGCTTCGACTATCTCGGCTTGCGGCGCCGGCGTCACTGCCGGTGCTTCGATCACCACAGCCGGAGCCGCAGCGGCCGGCGCTTCGACTGCCGGCACTTCGCTATGTGCCGGCGCCGGAGCTTCGGCACGGGCGACCGGTTCGACCTGCGAAACCGTCTCGCCGGCCGCCGGTGCGGGTTGTGCCACCGACGCTTCCGTAACCGGCTCAGCCGTAACCGGCTCAACCGCAGCCGGCTCAACCGCAGCCGGCGTGACCGGCGCTTGCTCGACCGGTACCGTCGTTTCCGTCTTCGCAGCCATCTCGGCGGCGAGAGCCGGCGTTTCGGTTGCCGCGTGCAGTTCGGTCACGACGGCGGTCTCGGTCGCGACAGCCGCGACCACCACTTCCACCGGCGTCACTTCCTTTGCTTCGCTGACTTCCGCTTTGTGTTCGACCGGCTGTTGAGCCGTGCGCACCGGTGCGTCGTCGCTCACGCTGAGGTTGTCGCCTTCGGCTTCCGCGACGTCCGCTGCGAGGTTGCCGTTCACGTCCTCTTCACGCTCACGACGGCCACCGCGACGGCCGCGACGACGACGACGACGCTCTTCACCGTCACGCGCGACCGCTTCCTGATCGATCGGCGCGCCGTTTTCGCCCAGCGCGGCCTGGCTGTTCGCCAGTTCCTCCGCCGGTTGCGCTTCGGCTTGCGTGGTTAGTGCGTCCGTGGTTTCCGCCGGCTGCTTGCGACGTTCGCCGCGCTCAGCACGCTCGCCACGTTCACGGCGCTCGCCACGTTCCTGGCGTTCGCCACGCTCGGCGCGCGCTGCGCCTTCCGCGGTTTCCGCACGGTCAGCACCGCGATTTTCCCGACCCTCGCGACCTTCACGTGGCTCGCGCGCTTCGCGCGGTTCACGGCTTTCGCGGGCCTCGCGCGGCTCACGCGCTTCACGATTGCCACGCGGCTCGCGAGCCTCGCGCGGTTCACGACCTTCGCGTGCTTCACGCACGTCGCGGCCTTCACGCGGTTCCCGCTCTTCGCGACGCTGCGACGGCTGCTGGCCTTGAGCCTGACGGCCGCCGGTCGTGCCTTCGCCGCGACCCGCCGCGTCGCGGCTACCCGCGCCGCCACGGCGATTGCGAGTGCGATCGCCGCCGCGTTCACCGGTGCGCTCGCCACGCTCCGTGCCTTCGCCGCGTTGCGCACGCGCCTGCTTCTCGGTTGCGGCCGGTGCGACAGGCGCCGGCGCGGCCGGTTGCATGCCGAACAGATTCTTCAGCCAGCCGATGAAACCGCCGCTCGCCGGCGTCACCGCGACCGGAGCAGGGGCCGTCGCCGGGCGAACCGGCGCGCTCGGCGCCGGCTTTTCAGGCGTGATGCCCTTGACCGCCGCTTCCTGCTTTGGCTTCACTTCCTCGGTGCGCTTGCTGTAACCGGTTTCCGATTCCAGTTCGCGGGCCGCTTCTTCGGCCATCTTCCACGACGCGCGCGGATCGTCGAGGCGCGCGTCGTCGTGACGCAGGCGCTCGAGTTTGTAATGCGGCGTATCGAGGTGCTTGTTCGGAATCAGGACGACATTGACCTTGAAACGCGACTCGATCTTGTTGATTTCGGCGCGCTTTTCGTTCAACAGGAAGGCGGTCACTTCGACCGGCACCTGGCAATGGATTGCCGCGGTGTTTTCCTTCATCGCTTCTTCCTGAATGATCCGCAGCACTTGCAGCGCGGACGATTCGGTATCGCGGATGTGGCCCGTGCCGTTACAGCGCGGGCAGGTCACGTGGCTGCCTTCCGACAGGGCCGGGCGCAGACGCTGACGCGACAGTTCCATCAGGCCGAAGCGCGAGATCTTGCCCATCTGGACGCGCGCGCGGTCGTGCTTGAGCGCGTCTTTCAGGCGCTGCTCGACTTCGCGCTGGCTCTTGGCCGACTCCATGTCGATGAAGTCGATCACGATCAGGCCGCCCAGGTCGCGCAGACGCAACTGGCGGGCGACTTCGTCGGCGGCTTCGAGGTTGGTCCGTGCGGCCGTTTCCTCGATGTCCGCGCCCTTGGTGGCTCGCGCCGAGTTCACGTCGATCGCGACCAGCGCTTCGGTGTGGTCGATCACGATCGCGCCGCCCGAGGGCAGCGGCACCGTGCGCGAGTACGCCGTTTCGATCTGGTGTTCGATCTGGAAGCGCGAGAAGAGCGGCACGTCGTCGTGATACCGCTTCACCTTGCTGACATTGTCCGGCATCACGATGTCCATGAAGGCGCGGGCCTGGTCATGGATTTCGGTGGTGTCGATCAGGATTTCGCCGATATCCGGCTGGAAATAGTCGCGGATCGCGCGGATCACGAGGCTCGATTCGAGATAGATCAGCATCGGCTGGCCGCTCGAACCGCTTTGCGACGCGGCTTCGATCGCGCGCCACAGTTGCATCAGGTAGTTCAGGTCCCATTGCAGTTCTTCGGCGCTGCGGCCGATGCCGGCCGTGCGCGCGATGATGCTCATGCCTTCCGGCAATTGCAGCTGCGCCATGGTTTCGCGCAGTTCCTGCCGGTCGTCGCCTTCGATCCGGCGCGACACGCCGCCGCCGCGCGGGTTGTTCGGCATCAGAACGAGATACCGGCCGGCGAGCGAGATGAACGTGGTGAGGGCCGCGCCCTTGTTGCCGCGTTCTTCCTTTTCGACCTGAACGATCAGTTCCTGACCTTCCTTCAGCGCGTCCTGAATGCGCGCGGAGCGCATGTCGACGCCGTCGCGGAAATACTGGCGGGCGACTTCCTTGAACGGCAGGAAGCCGTGGCGGTCTTCGCCGTAGTTGACGAAACAGGCTTCGAGCGACGGCTCGATGCGGGTGATGATGCCTTTGTAAATATTGCCTTTGCGCTGTTCGCGGCCGGCGGTTTCGATGTCGATATCGATGAGTTTTTGCCCATCGACGATGGCGACGCGCAGTTCTTCCTGCTGCGTCGCATTGAACAACATTCGTTTCATTGAACGACTCCAGAGCGGCTTAGCCTGCCCCCAGGCTGCGCGATTGTCAGTCGCGAGAGCGAAGAGGGCAGCGGCATGCCGCGCCTTATTGTGTTTTCACAAGCACGCTGGAGCGGGAAACGTGGCGGGAGAATTGCCTGAGAGGGCCCGGCCCCATTAAAAAATGGGCGCGGTGCCGCAGGGCACATGCGAACACGGCTTCAAATAACGACCCGACACGCCGCGGGTTCTGCCGGCAGACCTTCATAAGCCTTTTGTCCCTCTCGCCGGTGCGCCAACTGGGCGCGTGACCGGAAGGTCGAAGGCTGCGGTCATGCCGCAGCGGGAAGTTCGCGCAAGCGGCGCGTCTTTTCCTGCTGGGGGTGTCTCGCCTCATTTTGACGTCGCCATGTCTTGTACTTTCTACAAGACGCCTCGGGCGCACGCCGTATTTCGCAACCCGCAGCTTCGTACAGCAGGGCGTCAGACCGCCCGAACTCGAAGCTGAAGGTTAAATTCTTTTTTACCAAATTTCCGTTACCGTCGAAGCCGACCTTGACCGAACGCACCTGTGGGCGCCGTCCCTGCCGGGTACTGACTTCGTGCGTGCAACTCGTTGCATCTCAAATTGAGGGTGAGCAACCAGACCCCGGCGCAAGTAAAATAACCGTTTATCGCTTGCACCTGCGCAATCCGCCCGAATCCCGGTCACTGCGCCGGCCGCCGCAGACTGCTGGGCAAATTATATTCAGAATGAAAGAGTTAGGCAAAATATCCCAGAAATCGGTCGCAAGCGACCAGGTCTCCGTCATCGAGATCGACGACAGCGCGGCCGGACAGCGCATCGACAACTTCCTGTTGCGCGTCTGTAAAGGCGTGCCCAAGAGCCATATTTATCGCATTCTGCGCAGCGGCGAAGTCCGCGTGAATAAGGGCCGGATAGACGTGCAGTACCGACTCGAACTCGGCGATCGGGTGCGCGTGCCGCCCATCCGCGTTGCGCAACCCAACGAAGCGGCCGCCCACGCGAGCGTGCCGAGCGCCAACTTCCACATCATTTTCGAAGACGATCACCTGCTCGTCATCGACAAACCGGCCGGCGTCGCGGTCCATGGGGGCAGCGGCGTCGCGTTCGGCGTGATCGAGCAGATGCGGGAGGCGCGGCCGCAGGCGAAATTCCTCGAACTGGTGCATCGGCTGGATCGCGAAACCTCCGGCATCCTGATGCTCGCCAAGAAGCGCGCGGCGCTCGTCAATCTGCACGAGCAGATCCGCGAGAACCAAATGGACAAGCGCTACTATGCGTGCGTGCATGGCGAGTGGGCGAGCGACTGGGGCCGCCGCCGCGCGGTCAAGGCGCCCCTGCACAAGTACTTGACCGCGGACGGCGAGCGTCGCGTGCGGGTGCAGGACGACGGTCTGGCGTCGCATACCGTGTTCAATCTGATCGACCGATGGTCCGACTATGCGCTGCTGGAGGCGGAGTTGAAGACTGGCCGCACGCATCAGATTCGCGTCCATTTGCAGCATCTGGAACTGCCGATCGTCGGCGACGCCAAATACGGCGACTTCGCGCTGAACAAGGCGCTGGCGCGCGCCAACGCGAAGCCCAGTCTGAAGCGCATGTTCCTGCACGCATACCGGCTGAAGCTCGCGCATCCGGCGACTGGCGCGCCGCTGCAGTTCGAAGCGCCAATGCCCGCCGAGTGCCGCAGCTTCATCGCGCAGCTCAACGAACTACGAAATGGGTCCAACCCGGAGACGACACCGCATGGCTAGAGAGCAATTTGATCTGATCGTTTTCGACTGGGACGGCACGCTGATGGATTCGACCGCGCACATCACGCGCAGCATCCAGGCGGCCTGCCGCGATCTCGGCTTGCCGGTTCCCGCCGACGAGGCCGCGAGTTACGTGATCGGTCTGGGCCTGCGCGAAGCGCTGCAGATTGCCGCGCCCACGCTCGATCCGGCCGATTATCCGCGACTCTCCGAGCGTTACCGCTTCCATTATCTGGTGAAGGATCAGACCACCGAGCTGTTCGCCGGCGTGCGCGAGATGCTGCAGGATTTGCGCGATCAGGGCTACCTGCTCGCGGTGGCGACGGGCAAGAGCCGCGTCGGGTTGAACCGCGCGCTCGACCAGTCGCGCCTGACCAGCCTGTTCGACGGAACGCGCTGCGCCGACGAGACGTTTTCAAAGCCGCATCCCGCGATGCTCCACGAGCTGACGCGCGAACTGGGGCAGGATCCGGTGCGCACGGTGATGGTCGGCGACACCACGCACGATCTGCAAATGGCGATCAACGCGGGTGTCGCGGGGATCGGCGTGACTTATGGTGCGCATCCGGCAGGCCCGCTGAGCGCGCTGTCGCCGAAATTCGTCGCCTCCAGCGTGAGTGCGCTATCCGGCTGGCTGCGAGAGAACGCATGAGCGCGGACCCAGCGGCAACGGCGGCGCAGGCCGTGCGCATTTGCGCGGCGGATGACCTGGTGGACGGCGGCGCGGGCGTACGCCGCGCCGCGCGGCTCGGCGGCGGCGATGTCGTGGTGTTTTTCGTTCGCTACGATGGCCGTGCCTACGGTTATCTGAACCGATGCGCGCACGTGCCGATGGAGCTCGACTGGGCCGAAGGACAGTTCTTCGAATCGTCCGGTTTATACTTGATGTGCGCTACACATGGCGCGATTTACGCGCCGGATACTGGCAAATGTGTCGGTGGTCCGTGCCGCGGCGGCAGATTGCGTCCCGTCCAGGTTGAGGAACGGGACACGCCGGAGGGCCGCGCCGTGTTCTGGCTGCCTGATGGCGAACTGCATCCGGCCACGCCCTGACTTCTCCCTTCATCTTTCCACAGCCCGCATGTCCGACAATTTGACTCCCGAGCCGAAGGACCCAACCCTGACCGGCCGTTCCCGCACGTCTGCCGATGAACCCGGTTGGGAGCGGGCGGCGCTCGAACGCATCGCGCTCGCGGCAATCGCTGAACAGCGCACGGCGCGGCGCTGGAAGATTTTCTTCCGTTTTCTCTTTCTGATCGTGCTGTTGCTGCTTATATGGGGCGCGATCACCTTCTCTGGCGATAGGGTCGCCGTCACCGGCCGTCATACGGCAATGGTGACACTTGATGGCGAAATCTCTGCCGATACGAATGCGAACGCCGAAGATATCAACGCAGCGTTGGATAGCGCGTTCGACGACTCCGGCACGGCGGGCGTGATCCTGCGCTGCAACAGCCCGGGCGGCAGCCCGGTCCAGGCGGGCATCATTTACAACGAAATTCGGCGTTTGCGGACCAAATATCCGTCAATTCCGCTGTATGCCGTAGTCGGCGACATGTGCGCGTCGGGCGGCTACTACGCGGCCGCGGCGGCGGACAAGATCTACGTGGACAAGGCGAGCATCGTCGGTTCGATCGGCGTGCTGATGGACAGCTTCGGTTTTACCGGCCTGATGGACAAACTGGGGATTCAGCGTCGGCTGCATACATCGGGGGAGAACAAGGGTTTTTTCGATCCGTTCTCGCCGGAAACGCCGAAGATGGACGAACATGCGCAAGACATGCTGGATCAGATCCACGCGCAATTCATCGACGCAGTGCGTCAGGGCCGCGGCAAGCGCCTGCATGAAACGCCTGATATGTTCTCCGGGCTGTTCTGGACCGGCCAGAAAAGCGTCGAGCTGGGTCTCGCCGACGGCTTCGGCGACACGGATTATGTCGCGCGTGAGCTGTTCAAGGCGCCAGATATCGTCGATTACACGGTGAAGGAGAGCATTACGGATCGCGTCGCGCGCAAGTTCGGCGCGGCGGTCGGCGGCGGCGCCGTCCACGCGATGGCGCTGGGCGGGAAATACAATCTGCGTTGATCGGCTCTATTAAAAAGTAAAAGCCCCGCGTAATCGTCATGGATTGCGCGGGGCTTTTTCGCGACCACTATCTGCCGAGCAGGCCTGCCGTCAAACCGCCAGCATGAGGAAAATAGCGGGCCGCTTGTGCAGGTCGATCGCTGGCTTCTTCTTCCAGTCGGCCACGCTGTGGCTGGCGATGGTTTCGGTCTCCAGCGTCAGGTCGACTGCCACGCACACGAGCGTGGACGGCGCGCACGTCGCCAGCAAGGTATCGAGCAGTGGGCGGTTCCGGTAAGGCGTCTCGATGAAAATCTGCGTTTGCTTGCCTTTGCGTGACTGCTGTTCCAGATCGCGCAGACGCTTGGCGCGTTCGGCTGCGTCGACCGGCAGGTAGCCGTGAAACGCGAAGCTCTGCCCGTTGAGCCCCGAAGCCATCAACGCCAGCAGAATCGAACTCGGCCCGACCAACGGCACGACCTTCACGCCGCGCTCGTGCGCACGGCGCACCAGCAACGCACCGGGGTCCGCGACCGCCGGGCAGCCCGCCTCGGAAACAAGCCCAGCGTCGGTGCCGGCGAGCAGCGGCGCGAGCAGCTTGTCGATTTCGCCCGCCGGCGTGTTGACATTCAGTTCCCGGATCTCGATGTCCTGGATCGGCCGTTCGGTGCCGACTTTCTTCAGAAATGCGCGCGTGGTTTTGGCGTTTTCGCCGATGTAATAGTGCAGCGATGCCGCGCGCGCCCGCACCGGGGCGGGCAGGACGGCGTCGAGCGCGGCGGCGTCGCCTTCGCCGAGCGTGTTCGGAATCAGGTAGAGCGTGCCGCTCATGATGCTCCCAGAAGTGGATAACCGGCTGCCAGCAACATGCGCGACAGTGCGATCAACGGCAGGCCGACAAGGGCGGTGGGGTCGTCGGAATGGATGGCTTCGAGCAGCGCGATGCCGAGGCCTTCGGATTTGGCGCTGCCCGCGACGTCGTACGGCGTTTCGGCTCGCAGATAGGCCTCGAGCGCGGCGTCCGGCAAGTGGCGAAACTGCACGCGGGTCACCACGTCGACGGTTTGCGCCGCGCCCGAGCTGCTGTCGAACAGACACAGCGCACTATGGAACAGCACTTCACGGCCGCGCATCGCCTGCAATTGGGCCAGCGCAATTTCATGCGAGCCCGGTTTGCCGACCTGCAGGCCGTCGTAAGTGGCAACCTGGTCGGAGCCGATCACCAGTGCGGCGTCGGCGGGGGAGAGTGCGCTCGCGACCGCGCGCGCTTTGGCTTCGGCAAGCCGCAATGCGGTGACTTCGGGTGTTTCGCCGGCGAGCGGTGTCTCATCAATCGCTGGCACGACGACGTCGAACGGCACGCGCAGGCGTTCGAGCAACTCGCGCCGATACGGCGAACTCGACGCTAGAATGAGGCGTGGCGGGCGTTTGGGGGAATCTGGCATGATCAACCAACGGCTAGGGCGGCGGGACGTACGGAGCTGCGCGGAGCGCGCGCGCGTACGGGCTTAAGTGTTTGACTCGAAAAGACAAAACGGATATCATTTCGGGCTTTTCATCGCTATGCTTGTGCTAGGCGGGCCCGGTGTGTTCGATTGAGCGCGCCGCTGTGGGGCCCGCGGACGGCCTTGCACATCGATTAACCTGGCGGTTTACCCCGGCGAAGTCCTTGCCGACGCAGGAGCGCACATGACTCAACATCTTGGCAACCCTGCAGGTCTGTCCGACCCGCATGAGCTCGATCTGTTCGAATTTGCGCGGAGTGGGCGCCAGGCCGCGGGTGTCGTGCGCGTCTCGCAATTGCCGCGCATGTTAAACGAAGTCCCGGCAGAAGCGCCAGACCGCGATACCGCGTTCACCTGGCAAGCCGAAGGGGCGACGCAGCCGGAATTGCAGGATGACGGCACCGAGGGTCCCCAGCCTTATTTGAGGATGGCGGTTCACGGCGCCGCATGGCTCGAATGTCAGCGGTGCATGACGCCGTATTCGCAGGCGTTCAACGTCGATGCAACTTACCGGATCGTCAACACTGAGGCGGAAGCCGAAGAGTTTCCGCTCGACGAGGATGAAGTCGAGGTGATCGTGGGCTCGCGCCAGTTCGATCTCGTCGACTTGATCGAAGAAGAGTTGCTGCTTTCCTTGCCGCTCGTGCCCAAGCACGAGGTTTGTCCCGAGGTGCACGAGAGTCTCGTCTCTGGTGTGGCCGGTGCCGAAGGCGAGGGCGACGAAGCCGCAGCGGACGAGGCTGGTGAGGGCGAAGAGCCCGAGCGGCCCAATCCGTTCGCAGCGCTCGAACGTCTCAAGCGCGGTGAGCCGGACGACAAGAAGCACTGAACAGTTGCATGGGAGCGCGATGCGGGCGCATTGGCCATTTGGCCGATGGCGGAGACCGGGTCGGGCTGTGTTAGAATTCGGAAAATTTTTAGGAGTAAGTCATGGCAGTTCAACAAAATAAGAAGTCGCCGTCGAAGCGCGGCATGCACCGTTCGCACGATTTCCTGACGGCAGCGCCGCTGGCCGTCGAACCGAGCACGGGCGAAGTGCATCTGCGTCACCACGTTAGCCCGAACGGCTACTATCGCGGCAAGAAAGTCGTCAAGACGAAGAACGACTAATCGTTTCACTGCGTTGCGCCCTTTGGCGTTTCGCGTGGCGATCGGCTCGCTTGACATTTTCCCGGCTCGGCAAAAAGGCGGCATTCAACTGCCGCTTTTTTGTGTCGATCGCAGATGGCGCTTTAGCGCTTACTGCGATCCCATGCAGGGCGCCTGAAATTCGTCGCACTCCATGACAGTAAAGCTCACGATAGATTGCATGGGAGGCGACCACGGCCCGTCCGTGACCGTTCCCGCTGCCGTCAACTTCGTTCGTTCGCATCCCGACGCGCAGCTGATGCTCGTCGGCATTGAAAGTGCGATTCGTGCGCAGCTGAAGAAGTTGAAGGCTCAGGACCTGCCGGCGCTGACCGTTGTGCCCGCCTCCGAGATCGTCGCAATGGACGATCCGGTCGAGGTCGCGCTGCGCAAGAAAAAAGATTCGTCGATGCGCGTGGCGTTGAACCGCGTCAAGGAAGGCGGGGCGCAAGCCTGCATTTCCGCCGGCAACACCGGTGCGCTGATGGCGGTCTCGCGCTATGTGCTGAAGACGCTGTCGGGCATCGAACGCCCGGCCATCGCGTCGGCGCTGCCCAACCCCAATGGCTACACGATGATGCTCGACCTGGGCGCCAACGTCGACTGCGAGCCGCAGCATCTGCTGCAGTTCGCGGAGATGGGGCACGCGCTCGTGTCCGCGCTCGAAGGCCGCGAGCGGCCCACAATCGGGCTGCTCAACATCGGCGAAGAAGTCATCAAGGGCAATGACACCATCAAACGCGCCGGCGAACTGCTGCGCGCGAGTACACTTAACTTTCACGGCAACGTCGAAGGTAACGATATCTTCAAGGGCACGGTCGACGTGATCGTCTGCGACGGGTTCGTCGGCAACGTCGCGCTGAAGACGTCGGAAGGTCTTGCGCAGATGCTGTCCAACATCATCAAGGAAGAGTTCGGCCGTTCATGGCTCACCAAGGTGATGGCGGTGCTCGCGTTGCCGGTATTGATGCGTTTCAAGAAGCGCGTCGATCACCGGCAGTACAACGGCGCCGCGCTGCTCGGTCTGCGCGGGCTGGTGATCAAAAGCCACGGTTCCGCGGACGCCTACGGGTTTGAGTGGGCTATCAAACGCGGGTATGATGCCGTCAAAAACGGCGTGCTGGAGCGCCTTGCGCGAGCAATGGAAGAGAACGCGGGTTCTCTCGAACAGGCGGCGCGCGACGCAAGCGGTGCGGGTCACGCAAGCCCGATCGCAGGCCAGCCGGCCGAGCCCTACGCTGCGCAATCCTCGAAGGCATAATGGCTCAATCCACAATTTATTCCCGCGTGCTCGGTACCGGCAGCTATCTGCCGCCTCAGCGCGTCACCAATCAGGATCTGGCTGAACGTCTCGCCAGGCAAGGCGTCGAGACGAGCGACGAATGGATCGTGGCGCGCACGGGCATCCACGCGCGCCACTTCGCCGAGCCGGATGTCACGACCAGCGACCTGTCATTGATCGCGGCGCAGCGCGCGATCGAAGCGGCGGATATCGACCCGCAATCCATCGATCTGATCATCGTCGCGACCTCCACGCCGGACTTCGTGTTTCCGAGCACCGCATGCCTGTTGCAGAACAAGCTCGGCATCAGGAACCACGGCGCCGCGTTCGACGTGCAGGCCGTCTGTTCCGGATTCGCCTATGCGGTCGCGACGGCGGACAGCTTCATCCGCAGCGGCCAGCATCGCACGGCGCTCGTGATCGGCGCGGAAACCTTCTCGCGCATTCTCGACTTCAACGACCGCACCACCTGCGTGCTGTTCGGCGACGGCGCCGGCGCGGTGATCCTGCAGGCGTCCGAAGAACCGGGTGTGCTCGCGAGCGCATTGCACGCGGACGGCAGCCATTCGAACATTCTCTGCACGCCGGGCAACGTGAACGGCGGCGTGGTGGCCGGCAGCGCGTTCCTGCATATGGACGGGCAGGCGGTGTTCAAGCTCGCCGTCAACGTGCTCGAAAAAGTCGCGATCGAGGCGCTCGAAAAAGCCAATCTGAAAGCGGAGCAGATCGACTGGCTGATTCCGCATCAGGCCAACATCCGCATCATGCAAAGCACCTGCCGCAAGCTCGGCTTGCCGCAGGAACGCATGGTCGTCACGGTGGGCGAGCACGGCAATACGTCGGCTGCGTCCATTCCGCTCGCATTCGACGTCGCGGTGCGCGACGGCCGCATCAAGAGCGGCCAGAACGTGCTGATCGAAGGCGTCGGCGGCGGTTTCACCTGGGGCGCGTCGGTTATCCGCTACTGATAGCGGCGACGCATCGAGAGGCGCTGCTCGGCAGCGCCCGCGCGCTGGCGTCCTGTCGACGCCGCGCGCCACCCACATCTGACTAAACCGATTTTGGGGACGATATGAAATTTGCGTTCGTTTTTCCTGGGCAGGGCTCGCAGTCGGTCGGCATGCTCAACGCATTCGCCGATCACGCGATCGTGCGCGAGACGGTTCAGGAAGCGTCCGACGCGCTCAATCAGGATCTCGGCAAGCTGATCGCCGAAGGCCCCGTCGAAGATCTGAACCTCACCACCAATACCCAGCCGGTCATGCTGACCGCGGCCTATGCGATCTATCGCGCGTGGCAGCAGGCGGGCGGCCCGAAGCCGGCGATCGTCGCAGGCCATAGCCTCGGCGAATACACCGCGCTGGTCGCGGCCGGTGCGCTCGCGTTTCGCGATGCCGTGCCGCTCGTGCGTTTTCGCGCGCAAGCGATGCAGACGGCAGTGCCGGTCGGTGAAGGCGGCATGGCCGCGATTCTCGGCCTCGACGACGACACGGTGCGCGCGGTCTGCGCGGAAGCTTCGGTGGCGGGTGTCGTCGAAGCGGTGAATTTCAATGCGCCGGCGCAAGTCGTAATCGCCGGCCACAAGGCCGCGGTCGAAAAGGCGTGCGAGGTTGCCAAGGCAAAGGGCGCCAAGCGCGCGTTGCCGCTGCCGGTGTCGGCGCCGTTCCACTCGTCGCTGCTCAAGCCTGCGTCGGATCAACTGCGCGAGTATCTGGCGAGCGTCGACGTGCAGGTGCCGGCGATTCCGGTCATCAACAACGTCGACGTCGCCGTGGTCAACGAGCCGGCCAGGATCAAGGATGCGCTGGTGCGCCAGGCGGCCGGCGCGGTGCGCTGGGTCGAAAGCGTGCAGGCGATGGCCGCGCAAGGCGTCACGCACGTGATCGAGTGCGGTCCGGGCAAGGTCCTTGCGGGTCTGACGAGGCGCATCGACGGCAACCTGGCCGGCGCGTCGGTGCTCGATCCGGCGTCGCTCGAAGAAACGCTGAAGCTCGTGAGGGCAGGCTGAAGCCTCGTCGTACCGCCAGCGCCACAAGACCGGCGCTAAACGGTCGTCCCACGCAACGGCACTCACGCAACGGCATCAGGAATCAATCAGCCCTCCGCAGGGCATTCGGACTGACAGATGGAAAAGACTCTCGACAAGCAGATCGCAATCGTGACCGGCGCTTCGCGCGGCATCGGCCGTGCGATCGCGATGGAACTGGCGCGCCAGGGCGCGACGGTGATCGGCACCGCGACCAGCGAAAGCGGCGCCACGGCGATCACCGAAGCGTTTAACGCAGCCGGCGTAAGCGGCCGCGGCGCGGTACTCAACGTGAACGACGCGGCTGCGGCAGACGCGCTGATCGACGGCACGGTGAAGGAATTTGGCGCGCTGCACGTGCTGGTGAACAACGCCGGCATCACTCAAGACCAGCTCGCCATGCGCATGAAGGACGACGAATGGGATGCGGTGATCGACACCAATCTCAGGTCGGTGTTCCGTCTGTCGCGCGCGGTTCTGCGTCCGATGATGAAGGCGCGCGGCGGCCGCATCATCAACATCACGTCGGTGGTCGGCTCGTCGGGCAATCCCGGCCAGGCGAACTACGCCGCGGCCAAAGCAGGCGTCGCGGGCATGACGCGCGCGCTCGCGCGCGAGATTGGTAGCCGTGGCATCACCGTGAATTGTGTTGCGCCGGGCTTTATTGATACCGACATGACCAAGGGCTTGCCGGAAGAGCAGCAGACCGCGCTCAAAACGCAGATTCCGCTAGGCCGTCTCGGCAGCCCTGAAGATATCGCGCATGCCGTCGCGTTCCTCGCATCGCCGCAAGCGGGTTATATCACCGGCACGACGCTGCATGTGAACGGCGGAATGTACATGTAGTAACCAAATTCGGTTACTATCCGCGCCTTGACGTGTTTGCAAAAGCGTAAGGCGCATGCCTTGACAGGAACCCGATGCGCTGCTTTTTTGCCGGGTCAAACCTGATAAAATGCGCGCACCTGTATTTTTGAACTTCTTTTCCCTTGGAGGGGTAATGGACAATATCGAACAGCGCGTCAAGAAGATCGTCGCAGAACAACTGGGCGTTGCAGAAGCTGAAATCAAGAACGAAGCTTCGTTCGTGAACGACCTCGGCGCCGACTCGCTCGACACCGTTGAGCTCGTGATGGCCCTCGAAGACGAATTCGGCATGGAAATTCCGGATGAAGAAGCCGAGAAGATCACCACCGTTCAGCAAGCGATCGACTACGCTCGCGCGAACGTCAAGGCCTAAGGTCATTCGCGCCTGCGTTTCTGCGCTGGCGGCGTATGACGCCCTGTCGTGTCGGTTGCCGACGCCAGCAGGGTTGGCGCTTTTTGCCGTGCAGGAGCAAGCGATGTTGACAGCGCAACTTTTCGCGCGATTGCCGACTTAACAGCCACAGGGCGCACAGGGCAGATTCCTGTGGCCGCTGTGGCTTTTGCTTTTGTCATCTATGAAAAAGGGGTTACCGTGAGCCGCCGTCGTGTTGTTGTTACAGGCCTGGGGCTGATTTCGCCTGTTGGCAATAATGTTGCCGACGGCTGGGCCAATCTGGTCGCCGGCAAGTCGGGTATTGCCAATATCACGAAGTTCGATGCGTCGAACTTCTCGACTCGTTTCGCCGGCGAGGTGAAGGGCTTCAATATCGAGGACTACATCCCCGGTAAGGAAGCGCGCCACATGGATACGTTCATCCATTACGGCGTGGCCGCAGGCATCCAGGCGATGCAGGACAGCGGTCTCGAAGTCACCGATGAGAATTCGGAGCGCATCGGCGTCGTGGTCGGTTCGGGCATCGGTGGTTTGCCGATGATCGAAGTGACGCAAACCGAGCTGCTCAATCGTGGTCCGCGCCGTATTTCGCCGTTCTTCGTGCCGGCGTCGATCATCAACATGATCTCCGGCCATCTGTCGATCAAGTTCGGCATCAAGGGTCCGAATCTCGCCATCGTCACTGCCTGTACCACGGGTCTGCATTGCATCGGCGAGGCTTCGCGCCTGATCGAATACGGCGACGCCGACGTGATGGTCGCGGGCGGAGCGGAATCCACCGTGTCGCCGCTCGGTATCGGCGGTTTTGCGGCGGCGCGCGCGCTGTCGCAACGCAACGACGATCCGGCCACCGCGAGCCGTCCGTGGGACAAGGATCGCGACGGTTTCGTGCTGGGCGAAGGCGCCGGCGTGATGGTGCTCGAAGAGTACGAACATGCGAAGGCGCGCGGCGCGAAGATTTATGCCGAAGTCGGCGGCTATGGGATGAGCGGCGACGCCTATCACATGACCGCACCGCTGGAAGACGGCGACGGCGCACGCCGCTGCATGCTGGCCGCGTTGAAGAACGCGGGCATCAATGGTGATCAGGTGAATTACCTGAACGCGCACGGCACGTCCACGCCGCTCGGCGACCTGGCGGAAACGACCGGCATCAAACGCGCTTTCGGCGATCACGCGAAAGACATGGTCGTGAACTCGACCAAGTCGATGACGGGTCACTTGTTGGGCGGCGCGGGCGGTCTGGAGTCGGTGTTCACCGTGCTGGCCGTGCATCATCAGGTGTCGCCGCCGACCATCAACATCTTCAATCAGGATCCGGCCTGCGATCTCGATTACTGCGCGAACACCGCGCGGGAGATGAAGATCGACGTCGCGCTGAAGAACTCGTTCGGGTTCGGCGGCACGAACGGCACGCTGGTCTTCAAGCGCGCCTGATCGCCTGATAGCGGGTGACGCGCCAGTCGACGACGCCGGCTTTGCCGGCGTTCCACCTTCAGCCGGAAACGTCCGAAAGAGCGACGCAGCGAATCGCGCTGCGTCGCTCTTTCGCCATGCGTGCCGCGTTGGAGATCTTCGTGCTGACTGCGACGTCGGCCGTTTATGCCTGTTTCGCGTCGCACCTGGGCAAGTGGCAGGCGCTTCCGTTGACACTCGCCGTGGCCGCGTCGCTGATGCTTTGCGCGAGGCGGTACGGGCGTGCGCAGCCGGCCGCGCTGAGGATCGGGCGGGACGAGCTGTCCGTATGGGGTCAAGCCGGCACCCTGCTGATGCAGGGGCATATCACCGGTTGTTCGCAATGGAGCGGCCGCTTGCTTATTCTCGCGCTCCAGCCGGAAGCGGGGCGTGCGCGCACCTTGCTGCTTGCCGCCGACGCGCTTCCCGCGCCCGTTTTCCGGCAACTGTCGGTCCTGGGCCGACGCGCCGCCGGGGCCTGACTGTAACGACTGTAACCGCTGTTACCGGAGTAACGTGCCCCAATGTTGAGGACGCTACAATGGTGCCCCGCCATGCGCCCTATAGTTAACGGATTTATCAGGTGAGCGAAAAAGAAATTGATCAGGTGCTGGTCGAACGCGTCCAGAAGGGCGACAAGGCCGCGTTCGAGCTTCTGGTCTCCAAGTACCACCGCAAGATTCTCCGGCTGATCTCGCGCCTTGTGCGCGACCCCGCCGAGGTGGAAGATGTCGCGCAGGACGCCTTCATCAAGGCCTACCGGGCGTTGCCGCAATTTCGCGGGGAATCGGCGTTTTATACATGGTTGTACCGAATTGCGGTCAATACGGCAAAGAATTACCTTGCCACCCAAGGCCGGCGCGCGCCGACCTCGACCGAAGCAGATGCTGAAGAAGCTGAAACTTTCTCCGATGCCGACCAACTAAGGGATATCAACACGCCTGAGTCGATGTTGATGAGCAAGCAGATCGCTGAGACGGTCAATGCTGCGATGGCGGTTTTACCCGAAGAGCTGCGCACCGCCATTACTCTTCGTGAAATTGAAGGTTTGAGTTACGAGGAAATCGCTGAGATGATGGGCTGCCCAATCGGCACCGTCAGATCACGAATTTTCCGCGCTCGCGAAGCCATTGCGGCAAAATTGCGTCCGTTGCTTGACACACCTGAAGGCAAGCGCTGGTAAATACCCAGCCGGCCCACCGGGGCACGGGTGCAATATCTGGATTAGTGGTGTCACTACGGGGTATTCGTAAGATGGGGAGCATCATGGGGTCGGTCTCGATGCAATCGCAAGACAGTTCGCGCGGCGAACGTGTGTCCGCTTTTGTCGACGGTGAGCTGTTCGGCGAAGAGCATCTGAATCTGGACAAGTTTCTTTCCGGGCTGGACGGTGAAGATCGTGCCGCGTGGGCGCGCTATCACCTGATCGGCGACGCGTTGCGTTCCGACGACCTCGCGGTCAGCGCTGCAACGAGCAGCGCATTCATGAGCGGTCTCGCCGCGCGCCTGGAAAACGAGCCGCACATGCTCGCGCCCGCCGCGATACCGGTTGCGCGGCGCTTGCTCGCGCTACGGCGTCGCGTGGTGCCGGCTTTTGCCGTCGCTGCCGCTGCTGCTACGTTGACGTGGATCGTCGTGCCGCAACTGCAAGGCGTGCCGGGTGGTCCGGCCGCGCAGATCGCATCGCTCCAGACGCGTGGCGATGCGGTACAGCGCGTCGCAATGGCGTCGGTGCCGCTGGCAACAGCCCAGCCTATCGCGCAGGACGCGAACATCATCCGCGACGCAAGTCTCGATCAATATCTGGAAGCTCACCAGCAATTCGCGCAACAACCGGTCATGGCGGGCTCGATGCCGGTGATTCGCGCTGCCTCTGTCTCTACGCAAGGCCAATAGTTTGATGCAGACTCTGCGGTTGAATAAAACGACTATCTGGGGGCGGCTGCCGGCATTTCTGTTCTGCGCAGCCGTATTGTTGTCCGCTACGCCGCGGGTCTTTGCACAAACTGCCGATCCGCTCGTCGCCCGTCGCACGGCCGCGGATCTGCTCGATCGCATCCATCAGGCTGCCCAGCAGCAGAACTACGAGGGCGCGTTCGTCTATCAGCGCGGCAATTTCGTTCAGACGTCCCGGATCGCGCACTACTCGACCCGTACGGACGGTGAATTCGAACAGCTCGAAAGCCTCGACGGCAAGCCGCGCAAAATGCTGCGTCATAACGACGACCTCTACACGTTCGTGCCGGAGCGGCGCCTGCTGGTGCTGGAGAAGCGTCAGAATAAAGACGCGTTCCCGGCGCTGCTGGCCGTGAGCGGCGAGCAGGTCCTGTCCGTCTATGAACCCAAACTGCTCGGCGACGACCGTGTCGCGGGCGTCGACAGCCAGGTGATCGAGCTCGATCCGAAAGACGCCTATCGGTTTGCCTATAAGCTTTGGGCCGACAAGAAGACCGGCTTGCTGCTACGCGCGCAGACGCTCGATCCGAGCGGCCAGGTGCTCGAACAGTTGTCGTTTTCGCAGATCAGCATCGGCGTGCCGGTCGACAAAGCGGGCATCGTCAACGGCATCCGTAATACGGCAGGGTGGACCGTCGTGCGTCCGCCGGTCGAGCCGGTCGACATGGCCGCGCAAGGCTGGCAGATCGCGCCGACAGTGCCGGGCTTTCGCATGATTCGGCAACTGCGCCGGCCGATGGCTGCGCGCGAAGCGGGCCAACCGACCATTCCGGTGGACCAGGCGGTGTTCTCCGACGGCCTCGCAGCCATTTCGGTTTTCGTCGAGCCGGTCGAGAACAACACGCGCAAGGAGGGCTCGGGTAGCAGCGGCGCCACGCACGTGCTCGTCAAGCGGCGGGGCGACTTCTGGATTACCCTGCTTGGTGAAGTGCCCCAGACCACGTTGCAGCAATTCGCGTCTGCCATAGAATACAAAGCTCCGAAGTAACCCTCCGAATCCTGAATCCCTCGGCTTGCTAAGATATGACGACTCTCTCGGTGCGCAAATTCCTCGCGGCCGCGCTGGTAGCGGCGTGTTTGCCGCTCGCGCCGCACATGGCGTCGGCGGCCCCCGCCGCCAATCTGCCCGATTTCACTGATCTGGTCGACAAGGTCGGCCCGGCGGTCGTCAACATTCGCACGACTACGCGCGTTTCGAACAGCGGCGCCCGCGGCGGCCTGCCACCGGGTATGGACGACGGCGACATGTCGGAGTTTTTCCGCCGCTTCTTCGGCATTCCGTTGCCGCAGTCGCCGCAATCACCCGGTTCGCCGCGTGGCGGCGACAACGGCGGCGGCAGCGGTGGCAGCCAGGATGCGCCGGATAGCAACGATCCTGAACAAAACAGCGGTGTTGGCTCGGGCTTCATCATCTCGGCGGACGGTTACGTAATGACCAACGCGCACGTCATCGACGACGCTGACACGATCTACGTCACGTTGACCGACAAGCGCGAATTCAAGGCGAAGCTGATTGGCGTGGACGACCGGACCGACGTCGCGGTCGTGAAGATCAACGCCGCCAATCTGCCGACCATCACGATCGGCGATTCGAACAAGGTGCGCGTGGGCGAATGGGTGGTCGCGATCGGCTCGCCGTTCGGTCTCGAGAATACGGTCACGGCCGGCATCGTCAGCGCGAAGGGGCGTGATACCGGTGATTATCTGCCGTTCATCCAGACCGACGTGGCCGTCAATCCGGGCAACTCGGGCGGTCCGCTGATCAACATGCAGGGCGAGGTGATCGGCATCAACTCGCAGATCTACAGCCGCACGGGCGGTTTCATGGGCATCTCGTTCGCGATTCCGATCGACGAGGCCATGCGTGTGGCCGATCAGTTGAAGAGTTCCGGCAAGGTGGTGCGTGGCCGGATCGCGGTGGCGATCGGCGAAGTCACCAAAGACGTCGCCGACTCGCTCGGTCTGCCGAAGGCGCAGGGCGCGCTGGTCAGCAGCGTCGAACCGGGCGGTCCGGCGGACAAGGCCGGCGTGCAGCCGGGCGACATCATCCTGAAGTTCAACGGCCACTCGGTCGACACGGCAACCGACTTGCCGCGCATGGTCGGCGACACGAAGCCGGGCACCAAGTCGACGATCACCATCTGGCGGAAGGGGCAAACGCACGATCTGCCAGTGACGATCGCCGAAATGCAGCCGGACAAGACCACCAAGGCGGATCAGAAGAAGCCGCAGCCGCCGAAGCAGCGCGCGACGAATGTGCTGGGCCTCGCTGTCAGCGACATCCCCGCCGATCAGCTGAAGGCGTTGAAGCTTCACAACGGCGTGCAGGTCGACGCGGCGGACGGTCCGGCGGCGCGTGTCGGGCTGCAAAAGGGCGACATCATTCTGCGCGTGGGCGATACGGACGTCTCGAGCGCGAAGCAGTTCGACGAGCTGACCTCGCATCTCGACTCGACGAAGATGGTTGCGCTGCTGGTTCGTCGCGGTGAGAACACGCAGTTCGTGCCGGTCCGCCCGCGCAGCATGCAGAAATGACGAGGGCGGCGCCGCTCACGCTCTATGGGCGCGCGTGGTGCCACCTCTGTGAAGACATGCGCGCCGCGCTGGCGCCGTTGCTGGCCGAATTCGGCGCGCAGGTCGACGTGGTCGACGTCGACGCCGACCCGCTGCTGGAAGCCCGTTACAACGAGCTGGTGCCGGTTCTGGTCTGCGACGGCGTCGAGTTGTGCCACTATCACCTCGACGTAGCGCGGGTCCGTGCCGCGTTAGCCTCACGTGTCGAGGCGGCCTCCTGAGATTAACCGGGACTTCGAGCAGCGCGCCAAACGGGCGCTGTCCACCCCGGGTTTCACGCCTCTCCCAAGCCGTCTTTTCTCCCGGCCCTCGCAAGATGCGCCGGGCGATAGCCTTTTCGGCTAAAATAGATAGGTTTTTCACCTACTTACAAGGCGTGCTCCGCTATTGTCCGAGCGCGCCTTTTTTGCTTGATCGGCACTGAATGGATCATATTCGTAACTTCTCGATCATTGCGCACATCGACCATGGCAAGTCGACGCTCGCCGATCGCATCATCCAGATCTGCGGTGGCTTGTCCGACCGCGAGATGGAAGCCCAGGTGCTCGACTCGATGGATCTCGAGCGCGAGCGCGGCATCACCATCAAGGCACAAACCGCCGCTCTGACGTATCGCGCCCGCGACGGGCAGGTCTACAACCTGAACATGATCGACACGCCGGGCCACGTCGACTTCTCGTATGAAGTCAGCCGTTCGCTGTCCGCGTGCGAAGGCGCGCTGCTAGTTGTCGACGCGAGTCAGGGCGTGGAGGCGCAAACCGTCGCCAACTGCTACACGGCGATCGAGCTCGGCGTCGACGTCATTCCAGTGCTCAACAAGATCGATCTGCCGGCGGCGAATCCCGAGAACGCGATCGCCGAAATCGAAGACGTGATCGGCATCGACGCGACCGATGCAACGCATTGCAGCGCGAAAACCGGCTTGGGCGTTGAAGACGTGCTCGAGGCGCTGATCGCGAAAGTGCCGCCGCCGAAGGGCGATCCGGAAGCGCCGCTGCAGGCGCTGATCATCGACTCGTGGTTCGACAACTACGTCGGTGTCGTGATGCTGGTGCGTATCGTCAACGGCACGCTGCGTCCGAAGGACAAGATCCGCATGATGGCGACCGGCGCGCAGTATCCGGTCGAGCACGTCGGCGTGTTCACGCCGAAGTCGAAGAATCTCGAATCGTTGTCGGCGGGGCAGGTGGGCTTCATCATCGCCGGCATCAAGGAGCTGGCCGCCGCCAAGGTGGGCGACACCGTCACGCTGGTGAACCGTCCGGCTGCCGAACCGCTGCCCGGCTTCAAGGAAGTGAAGCCGCAGGTGTTCGCCGGTCTCTATCCGATCGAAGCGAACCAGTACGACGCGCTGCGCGACTCGCTCGAAAAGCTCAAGCTGAACGACGCGTCGCTGCAATACGAGCCGGAAGTTTCGCAGGCGCTCGGTTTCGGTTTCCGTTGCGGGTTCCTCGGTCTGCTGCATATGGAGATCGTGCAGGAACGTCTCGAACGCGAGTTCGACATGGACCTGATCACCACGGCGCCGACCGTGGTCTACGAAGTCCTGCAGCGCGACGGCACGACCATCATGGTCGAGAATCCGGCCAAGATGCCGGAGCCGTCGAAGATCGAAGAAGTGCGCGAGCCGATCGTCACTGTGAACCTGTACATGCCGCAAGACTACGTCGGCTCAGTGATTACACTGTGTACGCAAAAGCGCGGCGCGCAGATCAACATGCAGTATCACGGCCGCCAGGTGCAACTTACGTATGAAATCCCGATGGGCGAAGTGGTGCTCGACTTCTTCGACCGTCTGAAGTCGATTTCGCGCGGCTATGCGTCGATGGATTACGAGTTCAAGGAATATCGCGCGTCGGATGTCGTGAAGGTCGACATGCTGATCAACGGCGACAAGGTCGATGCGCTGTCGGTCATTGTGCACCGTTCGCAAAGCCAGTATCGCGGCCGCGAAGTGGCCGCGAAAATGCGCGAACTGATTCCGCGCCAGATGTACGACGTGGCGATTCAGGCCACCATCGGTTCGAACATTATTGCGCGCGAGAACATTAAAGCATTGCGTAAGAACGTGCTGGCAAAATGCTACGGCGGTGACATTTCGCGTAAGAAGAAATTGCTGGAAAAGCAAAAGGCAGGCAAGAAGCGAATGAAGCAGGTGGGCTCGGTCGAGATTCCGCAAGAGGCTTTCCTCGCGATTCTGCGTGTCGAAGACAAATAAGTTGAATAACGGAACTCTATGAATTTTGCGCTGATTCTTTTTGTGCTCGTCATTTTGACGGGCGTCGCATGGGTCGCGGACAAACTGGTTTTCCTGCCGAAACGGCGCCGCGCAGCGGAAGCCGCGGTTGCCGAATTCGACCGTCAGCAGGAGCGCATCGGCGAACGTTTCGCCGACGAAAACGCGGCGCAAACGCGCGCGCGCCTGCGTGACGACAAGCTGCGTCAACCGTGGTGGCTCGAATATTCGGCGAGCTTCTTTCCGGTGATTCTGGTGGTGTTCGTGGTGCGCTCGTTCGTGGTCGAGCCGTTCAAGATTCCTTCGGGTTCGATGGTGCCGACGCTGCTGGTGGGCGACTTCATCCTCGTCAATAAATTCGAATACGGCATCCGTTTGCCGATCACCAATACGAAGATCACCGAAGGCCGCACGCCCGCGCGTGGCGACGTGGTGGTGTTCCGTTACCCGAAAGACGAATCGGTCGACTACATCAAGCGCGTGATCGGTCTGCCGGGCGACGTGATCGAGTATCAGGACAAGAAGCTCACCATCAACGGCAAGCCGGTGCCGGAAGCACCGCTGCCCGATTATCTCGACGAAGAGCGCCTCGGTTACGCGAAGCAGTTCGAGGAAGATATCGACGGCCGCAAGAACGCGATTCTGAACAATCCCGCCGTGCCGCCGTTCATCGTCGGCGCCGAAGATTTTCCGTATCGGGACAACTGTACGTACAACGCGCGCGGCGTTATCTGCAAGGTGCCGCCGGGTAACTACTTCATGATGGGCGACAACCGTGATAACAGCGCGGATAGCCGTTACTGGGGTTTTGCGCCGGACAGGAATATCGTCGGCCGCGCATTTTTTATCTGGATGAACTTCAGCGATCTCAAACGCATCGGCTCATTCCACTGAGTTCGTCCGCGTCGATCGCCCACCACGCCGCGCAGTTGACCACGCTTCGGTCACATCAGTCGCGGCGTGTTGTCACGCTACTTTAAGAACCCGCGGTAACGTCGCTTCACCACGCTTTTTCCGCAGGCCGACCCGCGTTTTCGCCGGGTCAGGCGCCCGCGTTATACTCTGCCCATGCCCCTATCTCCGTTGGAAAGCCGTTTGCGCTACGAATTTCGCAATGCGGAATTGTTGCGCCAGGCTTTAACGCACCGTAGTCATAGTTCCACGCATAACGAACGGCTCGAGTTTCTCGGCGACTCCGTTCTGAATTGCGCGGTGGCTGCGCTTTTGTTCCAACGTTTCGGCAAGCTGGACGAGGGCGATCTGTCGCGCGTCCGCGCGAATCTGGTGAAACAGCAGTCACTGTACGAAATCGCTCAGGCCCTCAATATCTCGGAAGGCTTGCGGCTCGGCGAAGGCGAGTTGCGCAGCGGCGGCTTCCGCCGGCCGTCCATCCTCGCTGACACGCTTGAAGCAGTGCTCGGTGCAGTATTCCTCGACGGCGGCTTCGACGCCGCCCAGACGGTCATTAAACGCCTCTACGTGCCGATTCTCGATCACATCGATCCGCGCACACTCGGCAAGGACGCCAAGACGCTGCTGCAGGAGTATCTGCAGGGGCACAAGATCGCACTGCCCACCTACACGGTCGTCGCGACGCATGGTGCGGCGCACAATCAGCAATTTGAAGTCGAATGCACGGTGCCGAAACTGGACGTGAAGGTGTCCGGTTCCGGCGCGAGCCGCCGCGCGGCCGAGCAGGCCGCCGCCAAGAAGGCACTCGACGAAGTGATGGCCGCGGCGCCCGCGGTCGTCGCGAAGTCCAAGCGCTCGAAGGGCGCTCGCGCGGCGAAAAACGCCGAGCCGGAGATTGTGCCCGGCGTTACCGGTGTGCAGGCAGCGCTGGATTTGCGTAGCCCCGAGCGCAAGCACGAACGCGGCACGGCGCGCGGCGAGCCGCGCGCGGCCGCAGCGGCGGAGTCGGCAACTGAAAAGCTCGCAGCCGAGCGCGCCGCGTTGACCGCTAGCGCTGCGCCGCTGGCCGTGATTCGCGCCGCACACGTCGAATACAGCGGGCAGGACAAAGCCGAGCGCGCCGAGAAGACCGAGAAATCGGCTGCGGACAAGCCGACCGCTCACGCAAGCGATAAATCCGCCGACAAACCGGCCGAAGCCAAAACCGAAGCCGCGCCGCTGCGCACCGCAGACCGCCAGCGCAGCCGCGAAGCGACGCCCGGTGCAGCCGGCGTAGTCACGCCGGGCGTTCCGGCGCCCACCGAACACGAACCCGGCGTAGCCGACGCGGTGCAAACGCGCGTCGCCGATGCGGGCCATTGATTGCCATCGGCGCGCTATTTCCGCGTGCCGATCTGAACTTGCCGTAGCCCGAACATGAACGCTCCCACTCCCACTGGTTTCCGCTGCGGCATGGTCGCGATCGTCGGCCGCCCCAACGTCGGCAAATCCACGCTGATGAACGCGCTGGTCGGCCAGAAAGTCAGCATCACGTCCCGCAAGGCGCAGACCACGCGCCATCGCATCACCGGCATTCACACGCTGGAGGACGCGCAGTACATTTTCGTCGACACGCCGGGCTTTCAGACCAAGCACAGCGGCGCGCTGAACCGTTCGCTCAATCGCGCGGTCACGTCTACGCTGACTTCGGTCGACGCGATCCTGTTCGTGATCGAAGCCGGCCGCTTCGGCGCCGACGACCAGAAAGTACTCGACCTGATCCCGCCGTCGGTGCCGACGCTGCTGATCGCGAACAAACTCGACCGCGTGTCGGACAAGGACTCGCTGTTCCCGTTCATGCAGCAGGTCAGCGCGCTGCGCCAGTTCAACGAGATCGTGCCGCTGTCGGCCAAGCATCCCGACGACATCAAACGTTTGATGGCGACCGTCAAGCCGTTTTTGCCGGAAGGCGCGCCGATCTACGGCGAAGACGACCTGACTGATCGCAGCGAGCGCTTCCTCGCCGCGGAAATCCTGCGCGAAAAAGTGTTCCGCTGGACCGGCGACGAACTGCCGTACACGAGCACCGTGCTGATCGACAAGTTCGAAACCGAAGGACGCCTGCGCCGAATTTTCGCGACCATCATGGTCGATCGCGATACGCACAAGGCGATGATCATCGGGCAGAAGGGAGCGAAGCTGAAGCAGATCAGCACCGAAGCGCGCCTCGACATGGAAAGGCTCTTCGACGGACCGGTCTATCTGGAAACCTTCATCAAGGTGAAGAGCGGCTGGGCCGACAACGAAGCCGGACTCCGTGCGTATGGGTACGAATGACGCGTGGATGACGCTGAATTCCGACGCCGCGCCGGACGAGCCGCAGCCGGCCGCGCCGGCGCGCGAGCCGTCCAAACCGGCGCGTAGCGCCAAAAAATCCTCCAGTAAAAGTGCTGCAGGCGGCGCTGAAGGTGCCGAAGGCGAGCCGCGTAAAACACCGGTGCGCCGCGCGCCGCGCACCTCCGTTTCCGAATACCGGATAGCGGAGCAACCGGCTTTCGTTCTGCATAGCTATCCGTATCGCGAGACCAGTCTGATCATCGACGTGCTGTCGCGCGATCACGGCCGTCTCGCGCTCGTCGCGAAGGGCGCGAAGCGTCCGCACTCCGCGTTGCGCGGCGTGTTGCAGACCTTCCAGCCGCTTGCGCTGTCGTGGTCGGGCAAGTCCGAAGTGCGCACGCTGACCGGCGCCGAATGGGTCGGCGGCATGCTGCCGCTGACCGGCGGCGCGTTGCTCTGCGGCTTCTACGTCAACGAGCTGCTGGTCAAGTTCTGCGCGCGCGAAGATCCGCATCCGCAACTGTTCCATCACTACGTCGTCACGATGACGCGTCTCGCCCACGACGAGCCGCCGGTGCAGGTGTTGCGTTCGTTCGAACGCGTGCTGCTGCGCGAAACCGGCTACGCGATGGCGCTTGATCGCACGGTCGCGCGCAAAGCGGTGCTGCCCGAAGGGCGCTATGTATTCGATCCCGAGCGCGGCGTGCGCGAAGCATCCGACGACTGGCCCGCGCAATGGCCGGTGGTCGCGGGACAAACCTTGCTCGACATGGAACAGGACGATTACCATCGAGCGCAGACCGTGGCGCAAAGCAAAACGCTGATGCGCTTTCTGCTCAACACTTACCTTGGCGGCACGCCGCTCGCGACGCGCCAGATCCTGATCGACTTGCAGAACTTATGAGCTTCTTTCTTACGTCTCCGACTGTGATTGACCTGGGCGTGAACATCGATCACGTCGCTACGCTGCGCAACGCGCGCGGCACGTCTTACCCCGACCCGATCCGCGCGGCGCTGATGGCCGAAGAGGCCGGCGCGGATGTGATCACGCTGCATCTGCGCGAAGACCGCCGCCATATCGTCGACGCCGACGTGCGCACGCTGCGCCCCCTCCTGAAGACGCGCATGAACCTCGAATGCGCGGTCACGCAGGAGATGCTCGACATTGCCTGCGAAGTGCAGCCGCACGATGTTTGCCTCGTGCCGGAAAAGCGCCAGGAGCTGACTACCGAAGGCGGCCTCGATGTGGCCGGCCAGTTCGAAGCGGTGCGCGCCGCATGCAAACAGCTCGGCGATGCGAGCTCGCGTGTGTCGCTCTTCATCGATCCGGACGAGACGCAGATTCGCGCGGCGCATGAAGCCGGCGCGCCGGTGATCGAACTGCACACGGGCCGTTACGCGGAAGCGCGCGATACCGCCGAACAGCAGCGCGAATACGAGCGTGTGGTGCGCGCGGTCGAATTCGGCATGACGCTCGGCATCAAGGTCAACGCGGGCCACGGGCTGCACTACACGAACGTGCAGCAGATTGCGGCGATCGACGGGATCGTCGAGCTGAACATCGGTCATGCGATCGTCGCGCACGCGATCTTCGCCGGCTGGGACAACGCGGTGCGCGAGATGAAGGCGATCATGGTCGCCGCGCGTCTCGGCGCGCGCGCGTAATACGGCGGCCTCGCGCATGGCGATCTACGGCATCGGCACCGACATCGTTCAGGTCAGCCGCGTGGCCGCGGTGATGACGCGCACCGGCGGCCGTTTCGCGGAGAAGGTGCTCGGCCCCGACGAGCTGCGCATCTATCACGCGCGCCAGGCCCGCTCGGCGGCGCGCGGCCTCGCGTTCCTCGCCACGCGGTTCTCGGCGAAAGAAGCGTTTTCGAAAGCGATCGGCCTCGGCATGCACTGGCCGATGACCTGGCGCGCGCTGCAAACGCTCAATAAGCCGAGTGGCGAGCCGATGGTAGTGGCGTCCGGCGAACTGGCCGACTGGCTCGACGCGCGCGGCATCACGGCGCGCGTCACGATCAGCGACGAGCGCGATTACGCGGTGTCGTTCGTGATCGCGGAGACGGCGCAAGCGGGCGCAACGGACGCGCCGACCACAGCCGGATAAAAAACACATTGAGCGCGGTCCATGCCGGCCGCGCGTTCCTTTGCCCCACGCCTTTTTCTTGCGGAATTCGATGAAAACCACTCCCGGACCGGTGATGCTCGATGTGGTCGGCAAAACGCTGAACGACGCCGACCGACGCCGCCTTGCCCATCCGATGACCGGTGGCGTGATCCTGTTCGCGCGCCACTACGAGAGCCGCGCGCAGCTGATCGCGCTGACCGAATCGATCCGCGCGGTGCGCAAGGATTTGCTGATCGCCGTCGATCACGAGGGCGGGCGCGTGCAGCGCTTTCGCACCGACGGCTTCACGGTGCTGCCGGCCATGGGCAAGCTCGGTGCGCTATGGGACAGCGATGTGCTGCACGCCACCAAGGTGACGACCGCGGTCGGCTATATCCTCGCGGCGGAGTTGCGCGCGTGCGGCATCGACATGAGTTTCACGCCGGTGCTCGACCTGAACTACGGGCAGTCGCAGGTGATCGGCGACCGCGCGTTCCATCGCGACCCGCGCGTGGTGACGCTGCTCGCGAAGAGCCTGAACCACGGTCTCACGCTGGCCGGCATGAGCAATTGCGGCAAGCACTTTCCGGGGCACGGCTTCGCGCACGCGGACTCGCACGTCGCGATGCCCGTCGACGACCGATCGCTCGACGAAATCCTGCGCGACGACGTGGCGCCGTACGACTGGCTCGGCTTGTCGCTAGGCTCGGTGATTCCCGCGCACGTGATCTATCCGCAAGTCGATTCGATGCCGGCGGGGTTCTCGCGGATCTGGCTGCAGGACATCCTGCGCAAGAAGCTGCGCTTCGAAGGCGCGATTTTCAGCGACGACCTGTCGATGGAAGCCGCGCGCCAGGGCGGGACGCTGACCGAAGGCGCCACCGCCGCGCTGCAGGCCGGTTGCGACATGGTGCTGATCTGCAATCAGCCGGACGAAGCGGAGAAGGTGCTGCATGCGCTGCGCTTCACGCCGTCGAAGGCGTCGCGGCGACGCATCAAGCGGATGCAGCCGCGCGGCAAGGCGTTGAAGTGGAGCAAGCTGGTCGCCGACCCGCAGTATCTGGAGGCGCAGGCGTTGCTGCGCAGCGCGTTCGCATAGGGTGCCGAGGTCGGGCAAATATTGCGAGCGGCCCGAGTGAAAAAACGGCGCCTTGATTCGATCAAGTCGCCGTTTTTTTGTGGGCTTCGGTCGGTGAGCTGATCGACCAAACTCAGTTTAACCGCATGCGTTGCAGCTTGTTGTACAGCGTCTTGGGACTGATCCCCAGCAGCGACGCCGCCCGGTGCCGCGTGCCGCCGACCGCATCGAGCGTCGCGCGAATCAGCATTTCCTCGACATCCGCGAGCGGCGTGCCGACCGTGACCTGCACGCGGCTGCCATCCAAATCGCGGCCGTTCGCCGACGCAGCCTCGTCGGCGCGCAACGACTCCAGGACGTCGCCCGACGCTTGATACGCGCGCCGCACGCGGTCCTGCAACTCGCGCACGTTGCCCGGCCATTCGTACGCAAGACACTCGCGCAGGAAGTTCGGACCAATCTGCTTGGCAACCTCGGACGTGCCGCGCACAGCCGCCTCGCGAGTCACATCGTGATTCAATTCGTCAACCACGGCCTGCGCGATCAGCGCCGGATCGTCGCCGCGTTCGCGCAACGGTGGCAGCATCACCGCGGCCGCTTCGAGACGCAACGCGAGATCCTGATTCAGGCTGCCGTCGGCTACCGCCGCGCGCGCGGACTTGCGGGTCGACGCGATCAGCCGGAAGTCCGTCGCGACCTGATTCGTGCCGCCGACCCGCATGAACGTCTGCGAGTCGAGTGCGCGCAACAGCGCTTCCTGTTGCGTACGCGGCAAGTCGGCGATTTCGTCGATGAACAGCGTGCCGCCGCTCGCCTGCTCGAACAGGCCCGGCTCGCGCTGCTCGGCGCCGCCGAACGCGCCGCGTTCGTGACCGAACAGCAAACTGTCGAGCGAACGATGCGTGCCGACGCTGCCCGCGCCGCGGCAGTCGAACGTGACGAACGGACCCTTGCGGCGCCGGCTCATATCGTGCAGCGTGCGCGCCGCGACCTGCTTGCCGGTGCCGGCTTCACCGGAAATCAGCACGGCGGCTTCGGTTGGCGCGATATGTTCGATCGTGTCGTACACGTGCTGGATCGCGCCGCTGCGGCCGAGCATCGAGCCGAAGCGTCCGAGTTGCCGCAGCGACGCGCGCAGCGTCTGAACTTCCTCGGTCAGTTCGTACGGACGCGGAATGCGTGCGAGCAGACTGCGCAAACGCGGGATGTTGACCGGCTTGAGCAGGTAGTCCCAGATACCGTGCCGCAATCCCTCGATGGCGCTCTCGACCGTGGCATTGCCGGTCATCACGATCACGGGCAACGCGCCGCCTGGCGGATGCGCGGGCAGATGCTGCAACAGGTCGAGCCCGCTGCCGTCCGGCAGATTCAGGTCGACCAGCACGACATCGGGAATGAAGCGCGTCAGCGCCGCCCGGGCCTCGGCAATCGTGGTCGCGGTGTCGACGGAGAAACCGTCGGCGGCGAGGATCGCGGACAGGCCGGAGAGGCTATTGGGATCGTCTTCAACAATCAGGGCGTGTGGCATGGCGAGCGCAATTTTAGATGGATGGATACCCGCTGCGCCGCTACTACCTCGGCTGGCGCGCGAAACGGGCGCGATGGCTGGCCGGTACGATCGCTCGGATGCCGCGCCACAAGGTCGGCGCATGCCATCCCGGGGCGCCAGCGGCGGCCTGGTTGGCATGGACGTAACACCTGGCCAAAAACAAGCCGGGCGGGGCGGTCGGCGATTCGATTCACGTAGTTCTGGTCCCTTGGCTTTACTGTGACGCGCCCACTGCGCGCCGTTTCATGACGACAACTCATCACGGCCACGGCGCGCGGGCCAGGCGCCTGTAGTTCTTGCATCCGGGCTGTCAGAAATCCCGGTTGCTGTCGAAAAACCGGCGCACTTCGAGTTCCGCCTGTTCGCGGGTTTTTCCGTAGCGTTCCTGGATCAGGCCGGCAAGTTTGTCGGCGCGTCCCTCGGCCTTGGTTAGTTCGTCGTCCGTCAGTTCGCCCCATGCGGTTTTTGCCTTGCCGATCATCTGTTTCCACTTGCCTTCAGCAATGTCGTTATTCATGGTGCATCTCCCGAGTTGAGGAAAATAAGCCGTACTAGCCTATCTTCGATCAGAGCATGGAATGTGCCACGGACATTTGCTTAGACTTATCAACGGTTTGTCAACGGAGAAACGGGAACTGTGGGTGGCGAAATGGCAATTTCGAGAATAGTGCCGGTAAAGTTTTCCTTAACCATACACGTCGGCTCCAAAAAGAAAAAGCGCCCAAATCGGGCGCTTTTTTTTTGCCATTTTTTTCGCGCTGCCGACGTTGCGCCGGCGCGTGTTTTCAGGCTTGCAGGCGCATTAAGCGCGGCTGCGGTACTCGTGCGTACGGGTGTCGATTTCGATCTTGTCGCCGATGTTGCAGAACAGCGGCACTTGCAGTTCGAAGCCGGTGGTCAGCTTGGCGTTCTTCAACACCTTGCCCGACGACGTATCGCCCTTGACAGCCGGTTCCGTGTAGATGATCTCGCGGACCAGCGTGGTCGGCAGTTCGACCGAGATGGCCTTCTCGTTGTAGAACACGACTTCGCAAGCCATGCCGTCTTCGAGGTAGTGAAGGGCGTCGCCCATCATTTCGCTTTCGACTTCGAACTGGTTGTAGTCGGCGTCCATGAACACGTACATCGGGTCGGCGAAGTACGAGTACGTCACTTCCTTGCGCTCCAGCACGACGACGTCGAACTTGTCGTCTGCCTTGTACACGCTTTCCATGCCTGCGCCGGTCAGCAGGTTCTTGAACTTCATCTTGACGACGGCGGAGTTGCGGCCCGATTTGTTGTATTCGGCCTTTTGCACGACCATTGCGTCTGCGCCGATCATCACGACGTTGCCGGTGCGGAGTTCCTGTGCGGTCTTCATAAAACTGTCCTGTACGAAATAAGTAGCTTCAACTTTTTGCTCAACGGCATACGGCGCAAACGGCTTCGGCGCCTCGCTCACTGCGCGCCGCACCGCATGGAAGCGGCACCGGGGCTTGAGTGCGAGAAGCGCGGCCGGCTTGCCGCGGGACGGGCGGAAGCAGGCCGCATCGCGCCGCGCTGTGATTTCCGCCATTCCCGACGATCCGTTACCTGCTTTTTACCCTGTGCGGGCGTGTACACGAGTGGCGCCGAGCCACAACATACGTCCCTTTTTTACATTTACACCACTCACCAGAAGGCTGGGGCGCGTCATGCATTATTCGATGCCGGATTGGTCAGCGGGCCGACCAGCCGGAATTGACCGGGCTCGTTGCTGCGATTCGGGCCGCGCTTGCGTCGTCGGCCGTTGGATAACCGCTTATTTTAACTGAGTTTTTGCGAACAAGGCCAGATTTCCGGCGAGGTCGCCTACTTCGGCGAGTTCACCCGCCCATTCGGCCGCGCGCTGCTCGAGCGCCGGGCAGTGGCGCCGGAATTCGGCCCATTCCGGCTGGCCCGCGCCGTTCCACGCGTGCCAGAAGCGTGAGAGCGCGTCGCGCGCGTCCGCGGGCAGGGTGCGGGCGTAGTGGGCGAGCGCGGCGTCGAGTTTCGGCAGATGGGCGTCGTCGGCTTGCGGGTAGATATGCCAGACGAATGGTTTCGCAGCCCATTGAGCGCGCACGAACGAATCTTCGCCACGCACGAAATTGATGTCGCTCGCCCACAGCAGCGCGTCGTAGCCGGCTTGCGCGGTGAATGCGAGCGCATGCGCGCTGAGGTTGCCGCGCGCCGCATACGAGCCCGCGGTAAATGACGGCAAGCCGAAAAAGCGCGCCACCGCGCCGGAAATGCGGCCTTCGGGCACCAGCAGCACGACCGGTGCGGCGGCGTCGCGCCATTGTTCGAGCAGGCTGTCGACGGCGGGGTTTTCGTAGGCGAATAGCGAAACGACGGTTGCGCCGGGGGGCGGCGGCGCACGGCCGGTGGTTTGCAGCCACCACGCTTCGCGTGTCGCCGGCGACGCGTCGAAGGCCGCGCGCGCGGCGTCGAGATGCCGCTCCTTCAGCACGCCGCCCGTGCCGGGGCCAAGCCCCGGGAAAAAGAACGTCTTGGTCAGCGCATAGCGCGGATGAGGCGACGGCCGCAGATGAAAATCCGCAACCCAGTCCTCGGCGCTGAGATATTCGAGGTTGAACCAGACCGGCGCGCGCGCGCGCTCGGCCATCGCGGCGACGTAGATCGGCGGCAGTTCGCAGCCGAACGCCTCGATCACCACGTCGGCCACTTCGAGCGTGTCGCCCGCATGGGCCGGCTCGCGCCAGTGTTCGACGACGATGCCGCCGACCGTCTGGCGCGCGCGGTCCAGCGCGAGCGACGGGCACAGCTTCTGGAATGCATGCAGATCGTCGACGAACACGCGCACCTGCCAGCCGTGCTCGCTCGCGAGCTGGCGCGCGAGGCGCCAACACACGCCGATGTCGCCGAAGTTGTCGATCACCGCGCAGAAGATGTCGCAGGCAATCGCGACGGAGGCAGCAGGCTGTTCGGTGCGGGGGGCAACGGTGGACATGGTGACCTGGGTGGCGGTGTCGAACGGTTGGCGGCGGCCGCGGCGGTGGACGACCCCGCGGCGCTGGACCCTCATAGCGCCGCGCCGCCACCCTCGCGCGGGGCCGAAGCGTTGCCGGGTTCGGCGCACAGCAGGGTTCGAACGCGCGCGGAATGTTCTAAACTGGCGATTCTAAAGCCTCGACCACGATTGCGCGCGCCAGTTTCGCCGGGACGCGCGGCACGCGGCGCAAGGCCTCGCGAGACCGTCCCACCCAATCGACCCTGCATGACCGAACCCGAAGCAACCGACGCATTCGAGCCGAAAAAAGTGCTCGCCCAACTGCCACATCTGCCTGGCGTCTATCGTTATTACGATACGCAGGGCGCCGTGCTTTATGTGGGCAAGGCGCGCGACCTCAGGAAGCGCGTCTCGAGCTACTTTACGAAGACGCTGCTGTCGCCGCGCATCGCGATGATGGTGACGCGCATCGCGCGCATCGAGACGACCGTCACGCGCTCCGAGGCCGAAGCGCTGCTGCTCGAAAACAATCTGATCAAGGCGCTCGCGCCGCGCTACAACATCCTGTTTCGCGACGACAAGTCGTATCCGTACCTCAAACTGACCGGTCACAAGTTTCCGCGTATGGCCTATTACCGGGGGTCGGTGGATCGCAAGAATCAGTACTTCGGTCCGTTTCCGAGCGCGTGGGCGGTGCGCGAGAGCATCCAGATCCTGCAGCGGGTGTTCCAGTTGCGCACTTGCGAAGATTCCGTGTTCAACAACCGCACGCGGCCCTGCCTGCTGCATCAGATCGGCCGCTGCACGGCGCCGTGCGTGGCGGCCATCAGCGAAGAAGACTACGCGCGCGACGTCGCCAACGCGTCGCGCTTTTTGCTCGGCCGCCAGGGCGAGGTGATGAAGGAGCTCGAGCAGAAGATGCACGCGTTCGCGAGCGAGCTGAAGTTCGAGCAGGCCGCGGCGGTGCGCAACCAGATGAGTTCGCTGTCGACGGTGCTGCATCAGCAGGCGATCGAAGTCGGCAGCGATAGCGATGTCGACATTCTCGCGGTGGTCGCGCTGGGCGGGCGCGTCTGCGTGAACCTCGCGATGGTGCGCGGCGGACGGCATCTCGGTGACAAGGCGTATTTCCCCGCGCATGTGGAAAGCGCGTTGACGGCGGATGAAGGCGGGCTGGAAGAGGGTGGGGGCGAAGCGCTGGCTGATGTCGATAACAGCGGCGCGGGTTTGGGTTCGGCGGTGGAGCAGGGTGCGAGTGGCGCAGACGAATCGGCCGATGCCGACGCTTCCGACGCGCTCGCGATCGCTCGAGACATGCCATCGGAAGACGAAGACGCTGAAGGAGCGGAGAACGCCGACGCCAACCCCGCCGCCTCCGAACCATCGAAGCCGCGCGAAGGGGCCGCATCAAACGGAATCGAATCCGAAGTGCTCGAAGCGTTCATTGCCCAGCATTACCTGGGCAATCGCGTGCCGCCAGTGCTGGTGGTCAGCCACGCGCCGGCCACGCGCGAACTGGTCGACGTGCTGATCGAGCAGGCCGGCCACAAGGTGACCGTGCTGCGTCAGCCGCAAGGGCAACGGCGCGCGTGGCTCGCGATGGCCGAGCAGAATGCGCGGCTCGCGCTCGCCCGCCTGCTGTCGGAGCAAGGCTCGCAACAGGCCCGCACGCGCGCGCTCACCGACACGCTCGGCATGGAGTGCGACGACCTCGCGCATCTGCGCATCGAGTGCTTCGACATCAGCCATACGATGGGCGAGGCGACGCAGGCGTCGTGCGTGGTGTATCACCATCACAAGATGCAGTCGTCCGAATACCGCCGCTACAACATCACGGGCATCACGCCCGGCGACGACTACGCGGCGATGCGCCAGGTGCTCACGCGCCGCTACGAGAAGATGGTCGCGCAGGCCGCCGCGAATGCCGCCGACGAAGCCGCCGAATTGCAAGGCGACGCCGCCGATCCGTCGCTCTCGGCGGATGCCGCGCAGCCGGCGGCAGCGGGCGGCATTTTGCCGACAATCGTGCTGATCGATGGCGGCAAGGGTCAGGTCGAGATTGCGCGCCAGGTGTTCACGGAACTCGGCCTCGATACCGGTATGCTGGTCGGCGTCGCCAAGGGCGAGGGCCGCAAGGTCGGTCTCGAAACCCTGATCTTCGCCGACGGCCGCGCGCCGCTCGAGCTCGGCAAGGAAAGCGCCGCGCTGATGCTGGTCGCGCAGATTCGCGATGAGGCGCACCGCTTCGCGATCACCGGCATGCGCGCGAAGCGCGGCAAAACGCGCCAGACCTCGCGGCTCGAACAACTCGAAGGGGTAGGTGCAAAACGACGTCAACGGCTGCTCGCGCGCTTCGGCGGATTGCGCGGCGTGGTCGCCGCGAGCGTCGAGGATCTGGCGAGCGTCGAAGGAATTTCGCAGGCGCTGGCCGAGCAGATTTATCGGCAGTTGCACTGAATATGGCGGGGCGGCTCGTCGGTCGGGGAGGAGCGATAAGCGGTCGATGAGTGGCTAATAGCTGACCGGCAAGCGACAACGCCGCGCCCGACAAGCGCCCGCCAAAACGACACCCGTGCGGCCCGCGTGCCAACGCCCGCGCGCCGCGTTGCTTGTGGCAGGCCTTGCGACACGGCACAATTGCATCTCACTCGTCAGACGCTGCGCCTGCCCATGCCGTTCAATTTCCCGATTTTCCTGACCTGGCTGCGGATCGTCCTGATTCCGCTCGTCGTCGGCGTGTTCTATCTGCCCGACATGATGATGAGCCCCGCGCACCGCAATCTCGCGGCCGCGACGATCTTCATTCTGGCGGCGCTCACCGACTGGTTCGACGGCTTTCTGGCCCGCAAGTGGAATCAGACCTCGGCGTTCGGCGCGTTCCTCGATCCGGTCGCCGACAAGCTGATGGTGACGGCGGCGTTGCTGGTGCTCGTGCAGCTCGCGCGGATCGACTCGGCGATCGCGTTGGTGATCGTCGGACGTGAGATCGCGATTTCGGCGTTGCGCGAGTGGATGGCGCAGATCGGCGCGTCGAAGAGCGTCGCGGTGAATTCGCTCGGCAAGTTCAAGACGGTCTGCCAGATGGTAGCGATTCCGATGCTGCTGTTCTACGGACCGTTGCCGTTCGGCGGCGGTGCGGTGGTCGACACGCGCGTGTGGGGCCTGTGGCTGATCTATCTGGCCGCGTTCCTGACGATCTGGTCGATGCTCTACTACATGAAGCTCGCGTGGCCGCAGATCCGCGAGCGCGGCGGCGTGGCGTGATCGCACAAGTATCAGCGAAAACTTTTCATTAAAGACCTTCGCAAAAGGGGTTGACACGTTTCAGTCGTTTCTCCATAATCTCGTTTCTCCGATGCACGCAGTTTGAAGCGACGGACGCAGAAGCAGAGTAGTTGCGGTAAATAAGGCGGTAGTTAGTGTAAGTAGTTAGCCGCACAATGCGGGAGTAGCTCAGTTGGTAGAGCGCAACCTTGCCAAGGTTGAGGTCGCGAGTTCGAGCCTCGTCTCCCGCTCCAGTTTCTTGAAGCACCGCGTTGTTTGGCGAAGTAAAAGTGCAGCGCGTTGTGAAGCAGTGCAATGCGGGAGTAGCTCAGTTGGTAGAGCGCAACCTTGCCAAGGTTGAGGTCGCGAGTTCGAGCCTCGTCTCCCGCTCCATACATAAGGGGAAGCAGCGCTTCCCTTTTTGTTTGGTGGGCCGATCGTTCCGATTGTTCGATTGTCCGCCGGACAAAATCTGCGAGCCTGCAGCTAGGTTCCAGTCCGCTTGCGGCGCGATAGCAAAGCGGTTATGCAGCGGCCTGCAAAGCCGTTTAGGCCGGTTCGACTCCGGCTCGCGCCTCCAGTAGTTGATGTAAAGAAAAGCCCCGACTTGTCGGGGCTTTTCTTTTTTCCGCGGCACTTTTTTCGATGCAAGTGCGGGCGGTGTGTAGCGTTTCGCGACGACGATGACGCTGTATCAGCGATGCGCTTCGTCGCGCACATCAATATGCTTCTCATTGCGAGTAGATCGCAGTGTCCGAGCGCTCGTCGGTGACTCGAAGTTAAATAGCGATTCCTGAACTGATCGCCCGAACGGCACGCGCCATACAAGTGCGCGCAGTCGCAATGGCATGTCTTTTTATCAATGGTTTTTCAAGGGCTTTCGTCCATGTTTAATTGTCTTTCGACTTGATTCTGTTGATTATTTAATGCGTCGAACGACGCGTAGGGCGTCACTATTTTATGGTCGGCAAAGTAAAAGTACCGGGCGGGCGGCCCCGCCGCAATTGCTGAATTTCGGCCAATGGAAAAACCATAAACGCTGTCGCGCTGTTGAGCCTTGGCTTGCCCTTGCAGGCAATTGCGCAATCGGCATCGGCTCCGGCCATCAAAAGCGGAGATACGTGAACCTATGTCAGCAGCATCGAGCGGGTGTCGTTGGGCTGGCGTCAGACCCGCGACGAAGTGACCGTCCTGCGCGCAACGCCGTCTCACATCTACTAAGAATCAAAGTGGGTGGGCTCGGCCCAGGCGCCGAGAGAAATGGTCGCCGGCTCCGACTGGAGCCGCGAGCGCAACCTGGATGGCGCGGAAGCGGTCGTCAACCGGCCGTTTGCGTTTCCGTTGTCGCCGGGCAAAACCTCGAGCGTCGACTACACGGAACTGCACCCGAACAAGATGTTCGCGTCGCAGAAGTGGAACTCGCAATACAAGGTGGTGGGGACAGACACCGTCGAAGTGCCGGCGGGAAAATTTCAGGCGCTCAAGATCGAATCGGAAGGCGACTGGATTGCACAGATCGAGCAGGGCGACACCGCGATGATCACTCAGGCACAGAACGTCGGCCCGGTTCAATCGACGGGGCAAACTTACAAAGCCTTCTCGCATGTGCCCGAAATTGGGCGGTGGGTGAATAATCGGCCTGCTTGCGAGGTGAGCGCAGATGGCTTGGCCGCTTTGCTGTGGCTGATCCGCGAGCGGGGTTGATAGTCCGCGTAACTCACGACGGATGCGGCGCACAATGCATGGTTAGCGCTTCATCGGCCGGTCCGAACGGAACTGTATTTTTCGCAGATCGTCTTTCTACCATCTGACGCGTTCACGATGCCGCGCGTTACCAATCCGATTGCAGAACTGCACGCGTACTTTGTGCGTGAGTGCCCGTTCATCCCGAGGCCGCATGTACCTACAACTCACCGGCACCAATGTGCGCCTGCTCGGCTCGATGCATCTGTTTCCCTCGACGAGCCGCAGAACGCCGCCATGGATTGCCGAAGCCTACGACTGGGCGGAAGCGCTGGTCTTGGAATCCGATCCGCCGACCATCCTGCCGTTTCTGAAGGCGGACCCGCGGCACGGCGCCGCCCAACTGCTGCCATTGCTGCCGGCCGACGCGTGGAGCCAACTACAGGCAGTGTGGCCCGTCGAAGGAGCATTGGCGCCGCTCGTCGAACTGCGCCCGTGGGCGGCGCTGATCGTTGCGCCGACGCTGTTTCAGCAGGTCGTCGAAGGCGTCGAGCCGCGCATGCTGCGCTCCGCGATCGCGCAAGCCAAGCCCTTTAGCTATCTGGAGACTGCGCAGGACGTGGCAGCGGCGCTCGAAACGATTCCACTGGAAGCCGTCGGCGCGGCGCTCCGCTTGCTGATGGCCGATCGCGAGGAACCTCAGCGCACGCTCGAACGGATGCACGAGGCCTGGCTGGATGGCGATCTGCAAGCGGTGCAGCGGATCGCGGCCGAATCGCCGATGTTCAATCTGCCGGGCATCCGTCACGCCATTCTCGATGCGCGCAATCGCGCATGGGCCGCGCGTTTGAAGCAACGGCTCGACGAGCGCCAGCGCACGTTGGTGGTGGTCGGCGCGCTGCATCTATGCGGCCCCGGCAATTTGATCGAGTGTCTCGCGCATCCTGTCGAAGCGGTTTTCTAAGCGCGCGGGCAGCGCGATAGCGAGCTTGCCGATGCAATGCCGCTTCGCGTGCGTTGCCGCATCGAACATCGCGGCCCGACGCGTGACGTGGCTTAAGGGCTTCGCGCGCGGCATAATTGCACACCGTCGCCCGAACGTGGCGCCTCTTTTCTGAAAGCACCTGATGACCGCTTCGCAACCAATCGCCGCGACGCGGCTCGCCCAACTCGAATGGCGCTGGAAAACCTTCGCTGACCTCACGAACATCGAAGTCTACGAGATGCTAGCCGCTCGCAACGCGGTGTTCATCGTCGAGCAGAACTGCGTGTATGGCGATGTCGACGGGCTCGATATGCAAGCCTGGCATCTGCTGGCCTATGGCCCCGCCGTCGACTCAGCACCGCCGCCGCTGGCCGGTTATCTGCGCGTGCTGCTGCCCGATGCCGACGATACCGACGTGCGCATCGGACGCGTGCTGACCACGGCGGAATTCCGCGGCGTCAAGCTAGGCAATGCGATGCTCGAACGCTCGATCGCGCATATCCGCGCGCAGTGGCCCGGTACGCCGATTCGTCTGCACGCGCAGGCGCATCTGCAAGGCTTCTATGGCGCGTTCGGCTTCGCGCCGGTCTCTGAGATTCACGACGACGACGGCATCCCGCACGTGTGGATGCGTTCGGCGTGAGCTTGTTTTAGGGCGCATGCGCGCGGCGCGCTTCGCATCAATCGCGTCGCCGCGCTTCAAACCACAGGCATCAGCGCTGTCCGCGCACGCTGGCTGCCGACGTGCCATGCGCCACGCCCCGCGCCGTCGTCGCACGCCGTTCGGAGCGCAACCGTCCGCGTGCCGACAGCCGCATCCAGTGACGCAGCGCGATCAGCGCGCCGATCACGCTCATCATCGAACCCGGAATCCATAGCAGCAGCCCGCCGATCTGCTGATCGCGCATCGGGCTGAGCCACGTGAACGCGCGGCCGCAAATCGAATAGATCGGATACAGCTCGTGCGGCGTGAAAAAGATAAACGCGCCGAGGACGATCTGCGGCGGAATCGCGGCGATCACCACCAGCACACGCTTGCCTGGCGACAAACGCGCGGGCGGCGCCGGCCGCGGGTCGAGCACGAGCCACCAGAACAGCAGGCCGTCGATCACCATGCTCCAGTTCATCACGCGATACAGCCGCCAGTCGAGCATCGCGACGAAATGAATCGGCGACAGCAGCCAGAAGTAAATCAGCCCGACGAACAGCGTGACCGCGACGACCGGATGCATCACCACGTCGAGCAGCTTGCGCACCACCGGGCTCTGTAGCGCGGGCCGTACGAAGCGCTGCCGCCACGCAAACGGAATGCCGGCGCGTAACGCCGCGCCCGGATACGACAGCGCGATGAAAAACGGCCCGAGGTGATGCAGCACCAGATGCTGCAATCGATGCATGAAGAACTCATGCTCGAAGAAATAATCGAGCCGCGTATGCAGCACCACGTACAGCGCCACCAGCCCGAACCAGAAGGAAATGCGCCGCGCGAGCGACAGCTTCGCGCGCCGCGCGCCGCGCACGAACAGGATCGCCGGCACCAGCAGCGCGATCACGACGGTCGGCGAGAATTCCCAGGGATCGAGCCAGTAGAGCAGATTCATCGCGGCGCGTTACTTGGTCTGGGCCGGCGACTTGACGACGAACGGCGTGTCGAGCGTCTCACCGTCGGAGAACTTCAGCGTCAGATGCACGGTGTCGCCCGGTGCGACCTTGTGCTTCGCGTCTTCGAGCATCACGTGATAGCCGCCCGGCGCGATCGACACCCGGCCGTGCGCGGGCACCGTCAGCTTATCGACCATCACCATCTTCTGCGACGAACCGTTCGACACGGTCTCATGCAGCATCGCGTCGCCGTAGTCGTTGCTCGAAATATCGACGAGGTCGACGGGTTTGTCGCTCGCGTTCACGAGGGTTGCATAGCCTGCGGCGGGCAAGTTGTTCGGCAGCCAGCGGACCCATGCGTCCTTGACGCTGATTGCATTGGGGCCAGCCGCGTGCGCGGCAGCGACGAAGCCGAACGAAAGGGCGAGCGCGCAGCTCAGTGAAGCGAACGTTTTGATCTTGATCGACATGAATGGACTCGGGAAAGGTCAGGAACGGTCATCAATGATACGGCGCAGGTCTTGCGCGATCGTATCGGGCGTGTCGTGATCGGTGGCCAGCAGGCGCGCGTGGCCCTGGCTGTCGAACACGTAGACGGCGGAACTGTGAGTGACTTCGTAGTTGCCGTTAGGGTCGCGCTTCTCCATCTGGTAGGCAACGCGATAACGCTTGGCGAGCGACTCGATCTGCCGGTCGGTGCCGGTCAGGCCTTCGGCGTGCTGCGCGTCGAACGCGCCGACGTAGTCGTGCAACGCCTGCGGCGTGTCGCGCGCGGGATCGACGGTGATGAACAGGATGCGCACCTTCTGCGCGTCGGGTCCGAGCTTGCCGAGCACCTGCATCAGCCGGCCCATCGTCTCAGGACACACATCCGGACAATGCGTATAGCCGAAGTAGACGAGCGACGCGCGTCCCTTGAACGAATCGCCGTTGACGGGGCGGCCGTCGTCGCCGGTCAGCGTGAAGTCGAGATCCGGCAGATGGCCGGTCACATTGGTCAGCTGCCACGGTTCGGCGTGATGCGTGCAAGCGGCCAGCGCGGTCAGTGCGCCTATGGTCATCGTCAGCGCGAGCCGGCGCACGAGCTCGCTCATGAAGCGACCCCCGCGCCGTGCGGCGGGATTCAGCAGGGGGCGACGGGACGAGATGAGCGGGAACAAAGCAGGGTTCAATGACTCGATTGAAGAGCGGCGCATGCGGTAGCGATGGCAGGCAATGGCCGCCAATCAACGGCGCAGCCGGATTTCGCCTGATTCCCCGACGGCGCGTGGCGATCCATAGTATGCAAATATGGGCTCACGGCAGGGCGTCTGTGTGGCTGCGACTGTAGCGCAAAATCGCCGACGGCGTCGCGCAACGCCCGTGGCGCGTGGTTTGCGAGGCAATTTGACGCAGCCCGGGTGAAAGCTCGCTGAAGCCGGATTGTTCTCTTTTTGAACGCGATCGTCGCAAGCCCGGGCGCGCGGCGCCCCGCGGGCCGGGCGCCGCGGCTTACTTCCTCGAAAAATTGACGGATGCGCGGTAAGATGCGCACACTTTTCCAGCCGCAGAAGGCTGAAAGGCGAACCCAAGCGATGCAAGCACTTCCGGCTGTTCTGTCTCCGAGCGAGACGGCATTTTTCTTCGATTTCGACGGCACGCTCGTCGAACTCGCCCCCACGCCAGACGGCGTGCTGGTGCAACCGCGCGTGATCGATCTGCTGACCGAATTGCGCAGCCTGACGAACGGCGCGCTGGCGATCGTGTCGGGCCGCGGCATCGACAGCATCGATGCTTTCCTCGGCATGCCCGATCTGCCGATCGCCGGTTTGCACGGGGCCGAGCGGCGCGACGCGAACGGCGACACGCAGCGGATCGGCTTTCATGACGAGCGGCTCCTGCGCATGGAGCAGGTGCTCGCGCAGGTCGTCAACGAACACCCCGGGATGCTGCTGGAGATCAAGGGCGCGGCGCTCGCGCTGCACTACCGCAATGCGCCGGACCGCGAGCTGCTCGCCCGTGAAGCCACCCAGCGGCTGGTGGCCGACTATCCCGGCTCGTATGTTCTGCAGCCCGGCAAGATGGTCTACGAAATCAAGCCGAAGGACGTCGACAAGGGCCGCGCGATGCGCGCGTTCCTCGACGAGCCGCCGTTCGTCGGACGCAAGCCGGTGTTTGCCGGCGACGATCTGACCGACGAGAAAGGCTTTGCCGTCGTCAACGAGCGCGGCGGCCTGTCGATCAAGGTCGGCGCCGGCGAGACCATGGCGCATACCCGGATCGACTCGGTGCCGGCGCTGCTCGACTGGCTGGAGACCATCGTCGCGGCGGCGCGCGCAGCATGAACGCCGCGCCGCATCGCTTTAAGCTAACCACGCACTGCATCGGGAATCGCGCTTCATGAGCCGACTGATCATCGTATCGAACCGGGTTGCGCCCATCTCGGAGGGCGGTCCGGCGGCGGGCGGTCTGGCGGTCGGCGTGTACGACGCGCTGAAGGAAACCGGCGGCATGTGGTTCGGCTGGAGCGGCGATGTGCTCAGTTCGGGCCAGCCGCAGATCAAGGTCGAGGAACGCGGTCCCGTGACTTTCGCGACCGTCGCGCTGATGCGCCGCGATTACGATCAGTACTACCGCGGCTTCTCGAACGCCACGCTGTGGCCGGCGTTCCACTATCGCGCCGACTTGCTGCAATACGACCGGCACGACTTCGAGGGTTACTGGCGCGTCAATGCGTGGCTCGCGCAGCAACTCGTGCCGCTGCTGCGCGAAGACGACGTGATCTGGGTTCACGACTATCACCTGATTCCATTCGCGCAGGCGCTGCACGCGGCCGGCGTGAAAAATCGCATCGGCTTCTTTCTGCATATTCCATTTCCAGCTTCGCAGGTGCTGCTCGCTGTGCCGCCGCATCGCGAGCTGGTCGAAGCGCTCTGTTCGTTCGATCTGCTCGGCTTCCAGACCAGGCCCGATCTGCGCGCGTTCTGCGATTACATCGTCAATGAAGCGGCGGGCACGGTCGACACGTCGGCTCGCGGTCCGCTGACCATCCACGCGTTCGGCCGCACGTTGCGCGCGGCGGCTTATCCGATCGGCGTTTATCCGGACGAGATCGCTGAACTCGCGAAAGCGGGCGAGCGCGGCAAGCCAGTGCGCACGATGAAGGCGACGCTGCATTCGCGCAAGCTGATCATGAGCGTCGACCGGCTCGACTATTCGAAGGGGCTGGTCGAACGTTTCCGCGCGTTCGAGCGGCTGATCGAACATGCCGCCGCACAGCGCAACAAGGTGTCGTTCCTGCAGATCGCGCCGCCGACGCGCGCCGACCTGCACGCGTACCAGGACATCCGCTTGCAGCTCGAAGGCGAGTCGGGGCGCATCAACGGACGCTTCGCCGAACTGGACTGGACGCCGATCCTCTACATCCACAAGCAGTACGAACGCTCGGTGCTGGCCGCGCTGTTTCGCACCGCGCACGTCGGCTACGTTACGCCGTTGCGCGACGGGATGAACCTCGTCGCCAAGGAGTATGTGTCGGCGCAGGACCCGGAGAATCCCGGCGTGCTCGTGCTGTCGCGCTTCGCCGGCGCGGCGCAGGAACTGGAAGGGGCGCTGATCGTCAATCCGGTCGACATCGACGGGATGGCCGAGGCCCTTGCTAAAGCGCTTGCGATGCCGCTTGCGGAGCGTCAGGCGCGTTATCGCGACATGATGGTGCAGTTGCGCGAGAACAATGTGTCAGTGTGGCGCGATAACTTCATGCGCGATTTGCAGAGCGTGGACAGCGCGAAGGCCAGCAGAAGCAGGAAGGTGCGGGCAGGCTCGGGCAAGCAGACGGTGCGTGAGAGTCTGACGGGGTAGGCGCCGTTCAGGTCTTTGCGATGCTGCTGCCGGGCCGTGTGCTTCAGGGCATCTGAAAAACGATAAAGCCGCTTGTCAGAGCGGCTTTATCGTTGGCGTGCATGTAACTTCGCGCGGCGCGGCGCCGCGTTCAGACCACGTGCTGTTCGTCGACCTTCTTGCCGCCGATGTGCAGCGTGGTGCCCTTGCCGTACTGCTTCGAGAGCAGGTCACGATACAGGCCCGGACGCTGGCGCAACTCTTCCGGGCTGCCGTCGTCGATGACCTTGCCGGCGCTCATCACGATGATCCGGTCGAAGTTGTTCAACGTCGACAGCCGGTGCGCGATCGCGATCACGGTGCGGCCGACCATCAGCCGGTCGAGCGCCTTCTGGATCGCTTCTTCCGACGCGCTGTCGAGCGCGGACGTGGCTTCGTCGAGCAGCAGGATCGGCGCGTTCTTCAGGATTGCGCGCGCAATTGCGATCCGCTGACGCTGTCCGCCGGACAGCTTCACGCCGCGATCGCCGACGATCGTGTCGAAGCCTTCCGGCATCGCTTCGATGAAGTCCGAGCAACGCGCTTCGCGTGCGGCCGCGACCACTTCTTCGCGGCTCGCTTCGGGGCGGCCGTAGGCGATGTTCTCGTACACCGTGCGATGGAACAGCGAGATATCTTGCGGCACCACCGCGATCGCATGGCGCAGGCTGTCCTGGGTGATCGACGCGATGTCCTGGCCGTCGATCCTGATCGCGCCGCCCTGCGTCTCGTAGAAGCGCTGCAGCAGCGCCAGCACGGTGGATTTGCCCGCGCCCGACTTGCCGATCAGGCCGACGCGCTGGCCGGGTTCAATATGCAGATCGAAATGATCGAGAATCGCCCGGCGGCGCGGGTACGCGAAGGTCACGCCTTCGAAATCGACCCGGCCGCCTTGCGGCACCAGTTCGGTCGCGCCGTCGCGATCCGGCATGCCGTGCGGCTCCAGCAGCGTGCGGACCGCTTCCGCGAGCCGCGCCACGTGCTGCGTGACGTCGACAAGCGCGACGGCCAGATCGCGTGTGCCGTGCAGAATCGTGAAGCCGAGCGAGCTGACGAGCACGATGTCGCCGGAGGTCGCCTTGCCCTGGTCCCACAGCCACAGCGCCCAGCCGAGCAAGCCCGCCGAGAGCAGCGCGGTGATCACCGCGTGCAGCAGGCGCAGTTTTTCCAGATACAGCAGGCTCTGCTGGCGCGCGTCCATCTCGGCCTTGACCGTCGCACCGAACCGTTGCTGTTCGCGAAACGTCATGCCGAACGCGCGCACGAGGCCCATGTTGCTAATCACGTCGACCAGCTCACCGTCCACCGACGCCGCCCTGGTGGCGAAATGATGGTGACGCGCCGAGCCTCGCCCCGCGAGTTTGTACAGCACGACCGACAGAATTGCTGAACACAGCATCAAGCCGCCGGCCATCAGCGGATTCACCGCGATGATCATGACGATTGCGCCGAGCACCGCGATGCAGGGCGGCAGTACGTTCCAGGCAGTGGTGTTCTCGGCCGTGTACACCGCGTTCGAGGTCGCCGTGATCCGGCTCGCGAGCATGCCGGGCTGTTTCTCGGAGAAGTAGGTCGGCGAATGTCCGCTCAAATACTTGAACAGGTCGCGGCGCAGGTCGCCGGTGACGGCGACGAACGTGTGCGCGGCAACCCAGCCGCCGACCCGCCACAGCAGGTTGTCGGCGGCAATCAGGCCGACCAGGATGGCGAACGCCCCCCACAACGGACCGGGATGATGCCGGCCTTCGCCGAGCACGTCGATCAGATGTTTGATCGCGTATTGTGAAGCGAGCGCACAGCCCACGGCCGCAAACACGCTGCACAGCACGATCGCATGCGCGAGCGGATGGCGGCGGATAAAGCGGAAGAGAAACGCAAGCGGCCGGTGCGCATAGCTCGCGAGCTTTGCGTTCTGGGCGTTACGCTGGGCGATGGTTAAGTGTTCCAATTGATCGTGAGGTCGAGGTATTTCGGGTTGTGCATGCAAAGCGCGGGCCCACGCAAAATAGGGTTCGCCGCGAAGCCGATGCTTCGCATTGTAAACACGCAAAAGCGATTGCGCCCTGTGTATCCGGGCGTTGACGCGACTGATTTCGCGATAGACCGCCGCGACCTTCACTTGCTCGACCCGCAGTCGGGCAAGTGGTTCACGCAGGACGCGGACAATTTCGGGATATAATTACAGATTGCATTCAACCGCAATGCGGCAATTCTTCAACGCTTGCCGGCAAACTCGACGCGCGAGCTTACAGATGTCGGCTTGACGGTCACCGCCGCAAGCCAGTTGCCACTGTAGAACTGTCTTAGAAAACAAGGGTTTGCAAAGTGTTTCGCGTTTGTAACAACGTAAAGACTTTGAAATGTTGTGGTGCAGCGAGAACGCCGGCACCGATAATGCATGCCTTGTAGGCCCGCGGAAAAATTTGACAGTTGTCAACGCAGATGTTGCATATGCGTTTACTCGCACATGCGCAGACGGCGAGCAGCCAGTCCGGGCTCATACCCCAAGCGATCCATCGCAGGATTTCTCGAAAGAATCAGGCCCGCGCCGGCGTGTCCGGCCCGACTGCCCTGGCGAGCAAAGCGAGTCGCTTTTACCCAACGCAGTACTTTTGCCTGATTTTTTACTAGGAGTTCTTCATTATGCGAATCGCTCAAATCGCTCCGTTGCACGAGGCGGTTCCTCCCAAGCTGTACGGTGGGACGGAACGCGTGGTGTCCTATCTGACCGAAGCGCTGGTCGAGCAAGGCCACGACGTCACGCTCTTCGCGAGCGGCGATTCGCAGACCTCCGCAAAACTCGAAGCGTTCTGGCCGCAGGCGTTGCGTCTGGACCCGACGATTCGCGACGTGATGGCGCCGCATATGCTGCTGCTCGAAGAAGTGCGCCGCCGCGCGGACGAATTCGACGTGCTGCATTTCCACATCGACTACTACCCGTTCTCGCTGTTCGCGCGTCAGCCGGTGCCGTTCCTGACGACGCTGCACGGCCGTCTCGATCTACCGGAACTGCAGCCGATCTTCAAGACGTTCAGCGACGTGCCGGTCGTGTCGATTTCGGACAACCAGCGCATTCCGCTGCCGCAGGCGAACTTCCTGCAAACCGTCTATCACGGGCTGCCGGAAAACCTGCTCACGCCAATCAAGGATGTCGAGCCGAGCTATCTCGCATTCCTTGGCCGTATTTCGCCGGAAAAGCGTCTGGACACGGCAATCCGCATCGCCCAGCAGGCCGGCATGAAGATCAAGGTCGCCGCCAAGCTCGACAAGGCTGACCGCGCGTACTACGAGGAAGTCATCAAGCCGCTGATGTCGCTGCCGCACGTCGAATACATCGGCGAAATCAGCGAAGCGGAAAAGACCGAGTTCCTCGGCAACGCGCACGCGCTGCTGTTCCCGATCGACTGGCCGGAGCCCTTTGGTCTGGTGATGATCGAGGCGATGGCTTGCGGTACGCCGGTGATCGCGTTCAACCGCGGTTCGGTGCCGGAAGTGATCGAAAACGGCGTGTCGGGCTTCGTCGTCGAAGACGAAATCAGCGCGGTCGCTGCCGTGAAGCGTCTGCACACGCTGCCGCGCGCCTCCGTGCGTAAGGCGTTCGAATCGCGCTTCTCGTCGAAGGTCATGGCGAAGAACTACGTCGCCACCTACGAAGAACTGCTGCGTCAGAAGCACCGCACGGTGCTGCGCGAGGTCAACGCGAGCTGATTTGCAACTGATCGGCAGCTGATTGGCAATAGGTCAGGCAGTCAAGCCGGCTGAACGGGCGCTTTCGGGCGCCCGCTAGCGCGGCCAGCAACGCCCCGTGAGCATTCCCGCTCACGGGGCGTTGTTGCTTGCGCGCCGCGTTTTTTGCGCCGCGTGGCCGAAAGTGTGGAATTCCGCGGGTCAAGAATCGGCCACTCTCGGTAATATCCCTATAATGGCCGTGCCGCAAATTTGGCTGCGGCGCCGCCGACGACAGGAGGATGCCTTGGCGAGAACGAAAGAGACGCGTGCGAACGCCGCGCCTGGCGCCGGAACGATTTTCGCGTTGCGCGCCATCGGTCTCGTGCTTGTCGCTCGCTGGCTTTTCTCGATGGCGCAGATGGACCTGGGCGCGGCGCTGTCCGCGATGGTGTCCTCGCCGTGGGCATGCATCAACCTGGTATTCCTGTTCCTGTTGATCTTCCTGCCCGGCGCGCGCGCCGTGGCCGAACGCCCGTTTCATCCGCTGCCGCAATGGCTGCGGCAGGCGCTGCGTCTGTTTGCCTTTCTCGGTTTTCTGTTTGCCGTCTGGTCGGTCGGCGCGTTTGTGGCGAGCGCCGGCTGGCGCCGCGCCGCGCAGGCCGTGGCGGCCACCAACGGCTGGCTTCTGGCCGCGCCGATCCTGTACGTGGCCGTCCTGTGGATCTGCCGGCCTCGTCCGCTGTGGCGAACCAACATCGCCGCGCGGCGCTTTGCGATCGGCCGCTATGCGGTGGCGCTCGATCCGGCTACGCGCACCGTGATCGTATGGGCCGAGCGTCGCAAGGTCGGCCAATACGATGCGCGTGAATTGTCGGTGCGCTGGGCGGCCGGGCAGGATGCCCGCCCCACGCCGGCACCCACTCCCGCGATCGCCTTCGGTGCGGCAGGCGAGCCGGGGGCACCGGCTGTGCCGATGGGTTCGGGCGCGGCGCCGGCGCTCGTGCACGGCGTCCTGGGCCGCCGTCCGAAAGTCGAGTTGTTGTGGGATTCGCCGGCCGCGGCGGGCCACAACCGGCAAACCGTATTCAGCGCGACCCTGACGACCGAAGGCGATCGGGTCGCCGCCCGCGCACTTGACACAACTCTGCGGCAAGTCTGAAGCTGCAAGCTTTGTGCATTCGATCACACCGCGTGGCCGATGAACACGTCGTAGATCGAGCCTTACCCGATAATGAAGTCATGGCGCCCGGCCGTTGAACGCGGGCGAGTGGGACCTACGTCGATCGTGTCGCGTCTTTCGCAGGAGTCGCTATGCTGGTTCGCTGGTTGCTTGCCGCCCTTCATCTGCTCGCTTACGGTTTTGCGCTCGCGTCGATTCTGCGGCGCACCTGGGCGCTGCGCCGCGCGTCCGTGCCCGCCGCGCTGCGCTCCGTGTTCCGCGCGGATACCAGGTGGGGCATTTCCGCACTGGTGTTGATCGTCACCGGCTTGATGCGTGCCTTCGGCAGTTATGAGAAAGGCGCGGACTACTATCTCCACGAGCCGCTCTTTCACGTCAAGATGACGCTGCTCGTGTTGATTCTGATCCTCGAAGTCCCATCCATGCTCGAGCTGATGCGCTGGCGCGCGTCGATTCGCAAAGGCACTGTGCCGAATCTGAAAAAAGCGCGTTTTTATGCGCGCTATAGCGTGATCCAGACGGTTTTGCTGGTGCTGATGGTGTTTGCGGCGACGGGGATGGCGCGCGGCATCGGCTTGCCGGCCGGCGTGGTATAGGCGGGCGCCGAGGGCGGTAAAGCGATATTCCTGAGGGCGTTCGTGGTTTCGCGCGCGTCACGTGCGCCAGCAGGGAGAGCGCGACGGGCATGCGGAACGCAGACAGAGCGCGCGCCTTCGACGAGGCTACGTCCACCGGACATTCCGCAGGTTCGCTGCGCTTTACTTCCCCACCAGCAAGCTCGAATCGTCCACCCGATCCGCCTTGACGTCGGCGCTCGCGCGCATCAACTCCGGCTGTTCGAAGCCCTTGATCAACTCCAGCGCCTGACGCTCGAACAGCCGCCGATACAGGCCGTTCTCGCGCCGGATCAGCGCGTCGTGGCTGCCTTCCTCGATCACCTTGCCCTTGTCCAGCACCAACAACCGGTCCAGCGCGCGCACGGTGGACAGACGGTGCGCCACCACCAGGGTCGTGCGTCCCACCATCAGCCGCTCCATCGCTTGCTGGATCAGCACTTCGCTTTCGCTGTCGAGACTCGACGTGGCTTCGTCCAGAATCAGGATCGGCGCGTCGGCGAGGAACGCCCGCGCGATCGCCACCCGCTGACGCTCGCCGCCCGACAGCTTGACGCCGCGTTCGCCCACCAGCGTGTCATAGCCGTTGGGCAGCGCCGTGATGAAGCCGTGCGCACTCGCGAGCCGCGCGGCGCGCTCGATCTCGGCGCGGCTCGCACCCGGCCGCGCATACGCGATGTTCTCGGCAAGCGAGCGGTGAAACAGCACCGGCTCCTGCTGAACGATCGCGATCTGGCTGCGCAACGACGCTTGCCGCACCTGTGCGATGTCCTGGCCGTCGATCGTGATCCGGCCGCCCGAAACGTCGTAGAGGCGCTGGATCAGTTTGATGAAGGTCGTCTTGCCCGAACCCGAATGCCCGACCAGCCCGACGCGCTCTCCAGGCGCGATGCGCAGAGAGAAGTTGTCGTAGAGCGGCCGGTCATGCGCGCCATAGTGGAAAGTGACGTGCTCGAAACGGATTTCGCCCTGGCCGATCGCGATCGGGCCCGCGCCGGGGCGGTCCTCGATGCCGAGCGGCTGCCCCTCCAGCGACACCAGTTCCTCCATGTCGTTGACCGAGCGTTGCAGATTGCGGATGTGCATGCCGACATCGCGCAGATAGCCCTGCAACATGAAGAACATCGTCAGCGCGAAGGTGATGTCGCCGACGCTCGCCCGGCCGCGCGCCCATAGCATCAGCGCAACGCCGAGAATGGCGGCCTGGATCGCGACCAGCATGCCGCCCTGCACCCCACCGTTGATCGTGCCGCGCACCCACGTGCGGCGCGTGCGGTGACGCCACTTGCCGATCACGCGGTCGAGCAGCATTTCCTCGCGTTCCTCGGCGCCGAAGGCCTTGACCACCCCATTGCAGCTGACCGAGTCGGCGAGCGAGCCGCCCATGCGCGTGTCCCATGCATTCGCGAGGCGCGCGGCCGGCGCGACAAAGCCGAGCGAGATGGTCACGGTCACGGCGATATACAGCAGCGAGCCGACGCCGACCACCGCGCCCATCATCGGCCAGCGCCAGCCGAGCAGCGCCGTCGCGCCGATCAGCATCGCCAGCGACGGCAGCAGCGCGATCAGCAGTGTGTCGTTGAGCAGGTCGAGCGCCCACATCCCGCGCGTGATTTTGCGCACCGTGGAGCCGGCAAAGCTGTTGGCGTGCCAGTCGGTCGAAAAGCGCTGCACGCGATGAAACGCATTCGCCGCGATCTCGCTCATCATCTTCAGCGTGAGCCTGATGATGTTGAAGTACACACCCTGGCGAAGCAGCGTGGCGCCGAGGCCGAGCGCGGCCAGCACGCAGAACGCCGTGAGCGCCGCGTGCCACGCGGTGTGATCGGCGGCCGGGCCGGATGCGATCGCATCGACGAGGCGGCCGGCGAACATTGGCGTGAGCACGTCCGCGAGGGCCGAGCACAGCGCCAGTGCAGCGATGGCGACGATGCGCCACGGCTGTTGCGCCCAGTGACGGAAGGTGAAGCCGAGGACATCCCTGAAGGCCTGTCCGCGAAAGTCGAGTTTTTTGTTAGCCATTTGCGACGACCCGGCGACGCGTGAGCGCACCGAAGTTCCCATCAGAAGCGAAACGACGAGACAGTCGAAGCGTGCCGGAATGCGGCCGGCAATCAGACTACGAACTGTCGTGGATTTGGGCGGCACGCTCGTGGGAGCAGGGTCCGCCTGAGCGACAACCTGACGACTTTAAGGTCGGGCCAGCGGTCGCGAGACCATGCGAGGGAGAGCGATACGCACTGCAAACATGTCACGCCTCCCTGTGGTCGAGTGAGTAGAGAAGATGGCCGGAGCGAATGCCCGGAGAGCCGACTATAGCAGCAGTGCCTGGCGCTCGCAATCGAACCCAAAACGAACCCAAAACGGAAAAGGGCTTACGCATTGCTGCGTAAGCCCTTTGATCTTCGGTGATCGACACACCAAAATTCTGGTGGGTAGTACTGGGATCGAACCAGTGACCCCTGCCGTGTGAAGGCAGTGCTCTACCGCTGAGCTAACCACCCGAAGAGATCCGAATTATGTCAGGGATTTCCGCGCTCGTCTAGTGCTTTTTAAGTAGTTTGCTCATCCGCGGTTGTGGCAGGGTCGACGCGCCATACGCTGGTGCCTTTGATCGCCTTGTCGAGGCCGTCGAGCACGGCCTCGTGCGCGGCGACTTCGTCGTCGGAGGCGGCGATCACGATGAGGTTCAGCGAGTCGAGCGCGACGCGCGGCGCGCGCGCGTCGCCGCCCGCATGCGATTCGCCGAGCATGTCGATGACGAGGCTTTCCTGGCCGCGCGTCATCGCCAGGTAGACTTCGGCGAGCAGTTCCGAGTCGAGCAGTGCGCCGTGCAGCGTACGGTGCGCGTTGCTGATGCCGAACCGGTCGCACAGCGCATCGAGCGAATTGCGCTTGCCCGGGAACATCTGCTTCGCGCGCGCGAGCGTATCGATGATCTCGCCGCAATAGGTGCTCACCGGCGGCAAGCCCAGCAAAGCGAACTCGGCATCGAGAAAGCCGATGTCGAACGGCGCGTTGTGAATGATCAGGTCCGCGCCCTGGACGAAATCGCGAAACTGGTCGGCGATTTCGCCGAACTTCGGCTTGTCGCTGAGAAACTCCGTGGTCAGGCCGTGCACGGCCAGCGCGCCCGGATCGCTGTCGCGTTCCGGGTTGATGTAGAAGTGCAGGTTGTTGCCGGTGAGTCGGCGATTCACCAGCTCGACACAGCCGAGTTCGAGAATCCGGTCGCCGGTGCGGGCATTCAGGCCGGTGGTTTCGGTATCGAGGATGAGTTGACGCATGTGGGATTAGCCTGCCTCAGAAAATTGCAGCGAAAAGAGCGACGCGGGAAGGGCGCACGGCGTGTGCCGCGCGCGGCGTGGCGGCCATCAGACTTGCGCGAGCGACGCGACGCCGCGGTTGGCCAGCTGATCGGCGCGCTCGTTTTCCGGATGCCCGTTATGCCCGCGCACCCAGCGCCATTCGATTTCGTGCTGCGCGACGAGCGCGTCGAGCCGCTTCCACAGGTCGGCGTTCTTCACCGGCTGTTTGGCGGCCGTGATCCAGCCTTTCTTCTTCCAGCCGTGAATCCATTCGCTGATGCCTTTCTGCACATACTGCGAGTCGGTGTGCACGACCGCCTTGCAGGGGCGCTTCAGCGCCTCGAGCGCGGCGATCACGCCCATCAGCTCCATGCGGTTGTTCGTCGTGTTGGCTTCGCCGCCGAACAGTTCTTTTTCCTGGTCGCCGAAGCGCAGCAGCGCGCCCCAGCCGCCGGGGCCGGGATTGCCCTTGCAGGCACCGTCGGTATAAATGTCGATGAATTCGGGAGTCATTGAGTGTGGTTGCGTGTGTTCGGGGTGGCGGCGGGCGCGAGGCCCGGGGCGAGCACGGGTTTTTTCACTTTCAGCGGACCGACGAGGCGCATGCCGCGCACGCGCTTGATCGCCTTGATCATGTAGGTGGCGCCGAAGATCGGCCACCAGCGGTCGCCGGCGGCTTCCATGAAACCATAGCGGGACAGCCATTGCTCGCTGCCGAGCGGCGGACGATAGCAGCCGAAGCGTCCGCGTTCAAGGTCAAAGCCCAGCAGCTTGATCCAGTCCTTCAGGCGCGTGAACGCGATCAGGTCGACCGCCGCGGGTACGAACGGCCGGCCGGTCATCTTGCCGACCGACTGACGGGCGCCCCATAGCGACAGCGAGTTGAAGCCGAGAATGATCAACTGGCCTTCGGGCATCAGCACGCGCTCGGCCTCGCGCAGCAGCCGGTGCGGGTCGCTCGTGAATTCCAGCGTGTGCGGCATCACGATCAGATCGACGCTCTGTGCTTCGAACGGCAGGTCCAGCAGGTCGCACCAGAGCGCGCTGCGGCCGGCCGGCGCGGGCAGGCTAGCCGGGATGCTTTGTGCTGCACCGTTGCCCGACCCGTTGCTCAACCCATTGCGATTGCCGCCATGCGCCGCGCCGCGCGGAAACGCGTAGGGCGCACTGGCGCCGCTGGCGGCATCGAGCACGAGGCCGCGGCACGGCATGCGGTTTTCGCGCAACGCATCGAGCTGCGGCAGGCCGAGTTGCAGCGCATGATAGCCGAACACGTCCGACACCACGCGATCGAGCTGGGTCTGTTCCCAGTCGAGCACGTAGCGGCCAGGCGGTGAGTCGGTCCACGCGGGCCAGTCTATAATCGCTCGGTCAGTCATATCAAAGAATGCGTCGCCTATGAATGCGCTCGAGTACGTACCGGTCCCGGCGTTTGAAGACAATTACATCTGGGTCGTTTCCGACGGACACCACGCGGTAGTCGTCGATCCGGGTGAGGCAGCCCCCGTGCGTGCCTATCTGGCGAAACGCGGATGGCGGCTGAACGCTATTTTACTCACGCACCATCATCAAGACCACGTCGGCGGGGTGGCCGATCTGCTGAACGGCCAGGCCGTGCCGGTCTACGGCCCCGCCGGTGAAGCGATCGAGCATCTCACGCATCGTCTCAAAAATGGCGATCACGTGACCATTGCGGCGCCCGTGCTCGAATTCAGCGTGCTCGACGTACCGGGTCACACGAGCGGACACATTGCGTATTTTCAGGCGGCGGACCCGCGCGGAACGCCGCACGTCTTTTGCGGCGACACGCTGTTCGCGTGCGGCTGCGGCCGGCTGTTCGAAGGCACGCCGCAGCAGATGCTCGCGTCGCTGGACGCGCTCGCCGCGCTGCCCGGCGCGACCGAAGTGCATTGCGCGCACGAGTACACGTTGTCGAATATCCGTTTCGCGCTCGCCTGCGAGCCGGACAACGCCGAACTGCAAGCCTGGCGCGACAAGGCGAGCGAGTTGCGGGCGCGACATGTGCCGACGTTGCCGACCACCATCGCGCACGAACGCGCGGTGAATCCGTTCCTGCGCGCAGCCAGTCCGGCGGTGCAGGCGACCCTGCAGGAGCAACTGCACGAAAAGGTATCCGACCGATTGACGGCTTTTACATTGATGCGCGAATGGAAGAACCGCTTCCGTTAATCCGGACCGTATTAAGCGCTCCTCACGCGAAGAATCGGAATAATTCGCCAAGCCCAAGATTTCCTTGATTTTTTTCGACATTTTCCGATTGACGTAAACGTTGCCGTTTCGTACTATCGGCTGCAAATTCCAGCCCTTTTGGAAGCCGAGACGTTCATGCGATTTATCTTTAGTGCGTTATTGGTCCTGACACTCGCCGCTTGCGCGAGTCAAGGACCGACAACGGGCAGTTCCACTGCAACCAATCCCGCCACCCAGCAAGCCGTAGCCGACGCTCTTCGCAAGACAGCCACCGCCAAAGAAACGATCAACGTAGACCAGGGTTCGGTCAGTCAACTTACCAGCGCGGACGCCGATCTGTGGGGCCGTATTCGCCGTGGTTTCCAGATGCCGGACCTGCAAACCGACCTCGTCGACATGCAGGTCAGCTGGTATGCGCAGCGTCCCGATTACGTGCAGCGCATGACCGAGCGCTCGCAGAAATACCTGTATCACATCGTCGAGGAGCTCGAGGCGCGCCATATGCCGACCGAGCTCGCATTACTGCCATTCATCGAGTCCGCGTATAGCCCGCAGGCGCTGTCGGTCGCGAAGGCCGCCGGCATGTGGCAGTTCATGCCGGGCACCGGGCGCACTTACAACCTCAAGCAGAACATGTGGCAGGACGAACGCCGCGACGTGCTGGCCTCGACCAGCGCCGCGCTCGACTACCTGTCGCGTCTGCATGACATGTTCGGCGACTGGCAGTTGGCGCTCGCGGCGTACAACTGGGGCGAAGGCAACGTGCAGCGGGCGATCGCGCGCAACGAAGCGGCGGGTCTGCCCACCGACTACCTGAGCCTGCGCATGCCGAGCGAGACGCGCAACTACGTGCCCAAGCTGCAGGCGGTGAAGAACATTGTGATGAACCCGCAGGTGTACGGGCTCACCTTGCCGTCGATCCCGAACCACCCATATTTCGTCACGGTGACCACCTCGCACGACATCGACGTGGATATGGCCGCCAAGCTCGCGAATCTGTCCACGGACGAATTCCGCTCGCTGAACCCGTCGTTCAAGAAACCGGTGATTCTCGGCGCGACGCAGCCGCAGATCCTGCTGCCGTTCGACAACGCCAGCGCGTTCGAGCGTAATCTGAAAACGTATTCCGGCTCGCTGTCATCGTGGACCACGTACACGGTCGACCAACGCGCGACGCCGGCGGCGATCGCACAGAAGATCGGCGTCGATGCGGACACGCTGATGGAAGTGAACAAGATTCCGGTCGGCATGCGTCTGAAGCCCGGCTCGACGATCGTGGTGCCGCGCGGCTCGGAAGATGACGAAGACATCAGCGCCGATGTTGCCGAAAGCGCGGTTCTGGCGATGGAGCCGGACGTCCCCGATACCCGCAAGATGCTGATCCGCGTGCGCCGCAATCAGACGATGGCGGCCATCGCCGTGCGCTACGGTGTGTCGATCGGCCAGTTGAAGGCGTGGAACCGCACGCACCGCGACAAGGTTACGCGCGGCCAGGTGATCGTGCTGCACGTGCCGGTCGGCAAGGCAGTGCCGAGCGAGCCAGGCCCGGAGCGGATCGCGACGGACGTGCAAGGCGGCGGCGTCGAGAAGATCGGCACCCGCGTCGCAGACGCGCATAGCGAGTCCCACTACGATAAAAAGAACGGTCGTGGCCGGTCGGCCGTGGTGAAAGTCGCCGAGCCGGTAGGGAAAGTCAGCAAGCCGACTGGATCCAGCGCCAGCAAGGGCAAGGTGACGAAAGTGTCGGCGTCCACGTCCAGCAAGGCGTCGAAGGCTGCGGCAGAGAGCCACCCAAAGACCGCGGCCAGCGCGAAGAAGGGTAACTAGACCAATAGCGGCTCCGACGGTAGTGGCCACATGCGTTGCGGGGGCAGCGCATGGATTGCCCTCCGATCACGCACCGTGTTTTTTTCAACGCCGTCACCTGTGGTGACGGCGTTTTTCATGTGCGGACCGTTTCGGGCGACACGGGCGCATTTCCTTTATCTTCTGTGCTTTGGCCGCGTCGGCCTTCCCACGCAAAACTTATGTCGTCGACCCAACTGCGCGTCTTTCTGCTGTTTTCCGCGGGCTATTTCGTTTCCTACGTGTTTCGCGGCGTCAACCTTGGCTTCGCGCCGTTCATCACACACGATCTCGGCTTGTCGGCCACCGATCTGGGCCTGCTGACCAGCCTGTATTTCCTCGGTTTCGCGGGCGCGCAGATTCCGGCTGGCGTGTTGCTCGATCACTTCGGCGCGCGGCGCGTAACGGCCGCGACGTTGTTGTTCGCAGCGCTGGGCATCTGGGTGTTTGGCGTCGCGCAGAGCCTCGGTGTGATGATGGTCGGGCGCCTGCTGATCGGGGTCGGCGTGTCGGTGTGCCTGGGCGCTGCATTCAAGGCGTTGGCGCAGCATTTCGCGAACGCGCGCCTGCCGTTGATGAACGGGCTCGTGATGGCGATCGGCGGGTTCGGCGGCGTGATGGTCGGCTCGCCGCTCACGTGGGTGCTGGGTTTCGCCAGCTGGCGCGCGGTCTGCGTCGGGCTGGGTCTGCTGACCGTGCTGGTAGCGCTCGCGCAGTGGACTCTCGCGCCCGACACGAAGGAAACTCGCCACCAGGCGAGCCTCGGCGCCCAATTCAAGGGCACTTTGCATATTCTGCGCAGCGCGGCGTTCTGGAAAATCGCGTCGTTCTCAGTCGTGACGCAAGGTGTTTTCTACGCGATGCAGTCGCTGTGGGTCGGCGCGTGGTTGCGCGACGTGCAGGGTTTCGAGCCGCGCGAGGCTGCCGCGCTGGTGTCCATTCTCGGCTTCGCAATGATGGCCGGCTGCGTCGGTTTCGGCGCGGCGGCGCGCAGTCTGGAGCGGCGCGGCATCTCGCTGTATGCGTTTTGCGGCATCGGCATGGCGCTGTATGTTTTGACCCAGTTGCTGATCATGTTCAGGGCGCCGCTGCCCGCGGGGTTGCTGTGGGCAGCATATGGGATTTTCGGTGGGACCGGCATTCTCAGTTACGCGGTGATGGCCCGGCATTTCCCGGCGCAGATGATCGGCCGGGTCAACACCACGCTGACGCTGATCATTTTCCTGCTGATATTCGGCTTCCAGATTGGCGTCGGCGCGGTGTTGTCGCACTGGCCCGCGAACGGCGGGCATTATCCGCAGGCCGCGCATCTGAGCGCGTGGGGAATTCTGGTGACGCTGCAGGTGTTGAGCGCGATCTGGTACATGCTGCCTGGCCGCAAGACGGCTCGCGCGGCCGAAGTGCGCGCCGAGCAGGAGGCCTGAGCCAGCCGCGCGCGGCACCCCGCATGCCGCCGCCGATTTGCCTGTGCGATGCCGGTTCGCGTCGCGCAAATTTTTGTTTGCCGGCTCCCGAGCCAGAAACAGCATGGCTTTGGCTGCGGCGCCGGCGCGCTTTCCCGGGGCCGCTTGCCATCTCGGATTTGGAGGGAAGGGCGGTTTCAGGCTATAATTCCAAGGTTTGAGCTTATCAACCCGCACCCTAGCGCCTACCTCTCCCATACCGTTCATCCGCCGCGCGCCGTTGGCGTAGCAAGAAGGGCCCGCACCCAGCCGATCCGTCCACGCAATGGACCCATCGCGCCCCTTGCAATGTCAACAGCAGGTCGCGAGTGAGTCTGCGCGCGCATCCCGTCGATGTGTCTCGCTGCGGCTCGCAGTCGGATAGGCTGGTCGGCAACAGGGTGTTCCCCCAAGGAGTCTCCCGTGTTGCCGTCATTTTCTCCCGCTCTGCTCGCGCTCGCCGACGGCACGGTCTTTCGTGGTTACTCGATCGGCGCCCCCGGGCATACCATCGGCGAAGTCGTGTTCAACACCGCTATCACCGGCTATCAGGAAATCCTGACTGACCCGAGCTACGCGCGTCAGATCGTGACCCTCACGTATCCGCATATCGGCAACGTCGGCGTGAACGCCGAAGACGTCGAAGCCACGAAAGTCCATGCCGCCGGTCTGATCATTCGCGATCTGCCGGTTCTCGCGTCGAACTTCCGCATGGAGCGCACGCTCCCGCAATACCTGCAGGACGAAGGCGTGGTCGCCATCGCCGGCCTCGATACCCGCAAGCTGACCCGCGTGCTGCGCGACAGGGGCGCGCAGAACGGCGCGATCCTGGCGGGCTCGGACGACGAAGCGAAGGCCATCGAACTCGCCCGCTCGTTCCCGGGCCTCTCGGGCATGGACCTCGCGAAGGTCGTGTCGACGAAGGAAACCTACGAGTGGACCCAGACCGAATGGCGTCTGGGCACCGGCTACGGCAACCAGAATGCGCCGAAGTACCGCGTGGTGGCGTTCGACTATGGCGTGAAGTACAACATCCTGCGCATGCTGGCCGAGCGCGGCTGCCACGTCACCGTGCTGCCGGCGCAGGCCAGCGCGGCCGACGCGCTGGCGCTCAACCCGGACGGCGTCTTCCTGTCGAACGGCCCCGGCGATCCGGAACCGTGCGACTACGCGATTGCGGCGACTAAAGAACTGATCGAGCGCGGCATCCCGACCTTCGGCATCTGCCTCGGCCACCAGATCATGGGCCTCGCGGTTGGCGCCAAGACCATGAAGATGAAGACGGGCCACCACGGAGCGAACCATCCGGTGAAAGATCTGGATGACGGCCGCGTGGTGATCACGTCGCAGAATCACGGCTTTGCGGTCGACGCCGACACGTTGCCCGCTAACGCCCGCGCCACCCACGTTTCGCTGTTCGACGGCACGCTGCAAGGCTTCGCGCTGACCGACAAGCCGGCGTTCTGCTTCCAGGGCCACCCGGAAGCGTCGCCTGGTCCGCACGACATCGCCTATCTGTTCGACCGCTTCACCGCGTTGATGGACGCGCAGAAGAGCGGCAAGAGCGCAGCGGCGTAAGGCTGGCACAGCGGCTCGGCGCCGCGGGCCTGCTCTCAAAGAGCGGTCCGGCGGCGCGCGACTCGCCACGCGACTGGCGCGCCCAGCGTGCTGGGGGCACTGGGCGCACAAAGGCGAGCCGCACGGAACCGGGCAAAGCAAAGCGCGCGCAACGCAGCAACGACGCGCGCCGACGGAAAGAATTCAGGAATACATTAGCGAGAGCGTTATGCCCAAGCGGACAGACATCAAGAGCATCCTCATCATCGGCGCGGGTCCGATCATCATCGGCCAGGCGTGCGAGTTCGATTACTCGGGCGCACAGGCATGCAAGGCGTTGCGTGAGGAAGGCTACAAGGTCATTCTCGTCAACAGCAATCCGGCGACGATCATGACCGACCCGAACACGGCCGACGTGACCTACATCGAGCCGATCACGTGGGAAGTAGTTGAGCGCATCATCGCGAAGGAGCGCCCGGACGCGATCCTGCCGACCATGGGTGGCCAGACCGCGCTGAACTGCGCGCTCGACCTGCACGCGCACGGCGTGCTGGAAAAGTACAAGGTCGAGCTGATCGGTGCGTCGCCGGAAGCGATCGACAAGGCGGAAGACCGCCAGAAGTTCAAGGACGCGATGACCAAGATCGGCCTCGGTTCCGCCAAGTCGGGCACCGCGCATTCGATGGAAGAAGCGTTGCAGGTGCAAGCTGATATCGCTGCGCAAACCGGCAGCGGTGGCTATCCGGTCGTGATCCGTCCGTCGTTCACGCTGGGCGGCTCGGGCGGCGGCATCGCGTACAACCGCGACGAATTCGAAGAGATCTGCAAGCGCGGCCTCGACCTGTCGCCCACGCGCGAGCTGCTGATCGAAGAATCGCTGCTCGGCTGGAAAGAGTACGAGATGGAAGTGGTCCGCGACACCAAGGACAACTGCATCATCGTCTGCTCGATCGAAAACCTGGACCCGATGGGCATCCATACCGGCGACTCGATCACCGTCGCGCCCGCGCAAACGCTGACCGACAAGGAATATCAGATCCTGCGTAACGCGTCGCTCGCGGTGTTGCGCGAGATCGGCGTCGACACCGGTGGCTCGAACGTGCAGTTTTCGATCAATCCGAAAGACGGCCGGATGATCGTGATCGAAATGAATCCGCGCGTGTCGCGCTCGTCGGCGCTCGCGTCGAAGGCGACGGGCTTCCCGATCGCCAAGGTCGCGGCCAAGCTGGCAGTCGGCTACACGCTCGACGAACTGAAGAACGAAATCACCGGCGGTCAGACCCCGGCATCGTTCGAACCGACGATCGACTACGTCGTCACCAAGATTCCGCGTTTCGCGTTCGAGAAATTCCGCGAAGCCGATTCGCGCCTGACCACGCAGATGAAGTCGGTCGGCGAAGTGATGGCGATCGGCCGCACCTTCCAGGAGTCGTTCCAGAAGGCGCTGCGTGGTCTGGAAGTCGGCGTCGACGGTCTGGACGAAAAGACCGATAACCGCGACGAGATCATCCGCGAGATCGGCGAAGCCGGTCCGGACCGCATCTGGTACGTCGGCGACGCGTTCCGCGTCGGCATGACGGCTGCGGAGATTTTTGAAGAGACCGCGATCGACCCGTGGTTCCTCGCGCAGATCGAACAGATCGTCCTGAAGGAAAAGGCGGTGGCCGGCCGTACGCTCGCGAGCCTCTCCAAGGAAGAACTGAAGTATCTGAAGCAGAGCGGCTTCTCGGATCGGCGTCTCGCCAAGCTGCTCGGCGCGAAGCCGGCGGAAGTGCGCCAGCGCCGTATCGAGTTGAACGTCCGCCCGGTGTACAAGCGCGTGGACACCTGCGCGGCCGAGTTCGCCACCAAAACCGCGTACATGTACTCCACGTACGAGGAAGAGTGCGAAGCGAACCCGACCAGCAACAAGAAGATCATGGTGCTGGGCGGCGGCCCGAACCGGATCGGCCAGGGTATCGAGTTCGACTACTGCTGCGTGCACGCCGCGCTCGCGATGCGCGAAGACGGCTACGAAACGATCATGGTCAACTGCAACCCTGAGACCGTTTCGACCGACTACGACACGTCCGATCGTCTGTATTTCGAATCGCTGACGCTCGAAGACGTGCTCGAAATCGTCGACAAGGAAAAGCCGGTCGGCGTGATCGTGCAATACGGCGGTCAGACGCCGTTGAAGCTCGCGCTCGATCTCGAAGCGAACGGGGTGCCGATCGTCGGCACGTCGCCGGACATGATCGACGCCGCCGAAGACCGCGAGCGTTTCCAGAAACTGCTGCAGGACCTCGGCCTGCGTCAGCCGCCGAACCGCACCGCGCGTGCCGAAGACGAAGCGCTCAAGCTCGCCGACGAAATCGGCTACCCGCTGGTGGTGCGTCCGTCGTACGTGCTGGGTGGCCGCGCGATGGAAATCGTTCACGAGCCGCGCGACCTCGAGCGTTATATGCGCGAGGCCGTGAAAGTGTCGAACGATTCGCCGGTGCTGCTCGACCGCTTCCTGAACGACGCGATCGAGTGCGACGTGGACTGCATCTCGGATGGCGAAGCCGTATTCATCGGCGGCGTGATGGAGCACATCGAACAGGCGGGCGTGCACTCGGGCGACTCGGCCTGCTCGCTGCCGCCGTACTCGCTATCGAAGGAAACCGTGGCCGAGCTCAAGCGCCAGACTGGCGCGATGGCGAAGGCGCTGAACGTGGTCGGTCTGATGAACGTGCAGTTCGCGATCCAACAGGTTCCGCAGGCGGATGGCTCGAAAGAAGACATCATCTACGTGCTCGAAGTGAATCCTCGCGCGTCGCGCACGGTGCCGTACGTGTCGAAGGCGACCAGCCTGCCGCTCGCGAAGATCGCGGCGCGCGCGATGGTCGGCCAGAAGCTCGCAGATCAAGGCGTGACCAGGGAAATCGACCCGCCGTACTTCAGCGTGAAGGAAGCGGTATTCCCGTTCGTCAAGTTCCCGGCAGTCGACCCGGTGCTCGGACCGGAAATGCGTTCGACCGGTGAAGTGATGGGCGTGGGCCAGACCTTTGGCGAGGCGCTTTTCAAGTCCCAGCTCGCGGCGGGTTCGCGTTTGCCGGAGTCGGGCACGGTGCTGTTGACCGTGATGGACGCCGACAAGCCGAAGGCCGTAGAAGTCGCGCGCATGTTGCACGAACTCGGTTATCCGATCGTCGCGACCAAGGGCACGGCTGCCGCGATCGAAGCGGCCGGCGTGCCGGTGAAGGTCGTCAACAAGGTGAAGGACGGCCGTCCGCACATCGTCGACATGATCAAGAACGGCGAGATCGCGCTGGTCTTTACGACCGTCGACGAAACGCGCGCCGCGATCGCCGATTCGCGTTCGATTCGCATGAGCGCGCAAGCGAACAAGGTCACGTACTACACGACGATGTCCGGCGCGCGGGCCGCGGTGGAAGGTTTGCGTTATCTCAAGAACCTGGAAGTCTATGATTTACAAGGGCTCCACGCTCGCCTAAACTAAGGCTTCGAATATCTGTCCAACATGTAAGTGCCGCGGTTAAGCGGCGTTCCGCAGGAGCTGGGGCCCGGGTTATGGCCCGTGGCGCTGGCTCCTGCGGGATGCACTTAACCGCGGTGATTTTTTTTACGGCCGTTTTTTGCCTCTAGAGTTGTTTATGAGCACTATTCCATTGACTAAGCGCGGCGCAGACATGTTGCGCGATGAATTGCAGCGTCTGAAATCGGTTGAACGTCCGGCGGTGATCAACTCGATCGCGGAAGCGCGTGCGCAGGGCGACCTGTCGGAAAACGCGGAATACGACGCAGCAAAGGAAAAACAGGGCTTTATCGAAGGCCGGATTGCCGAGATCGAATCGAAGCTGGCCGGAGCGCAGGTGATCGACCCGTCGAAGGTGGACGCAGACGGTCGCGTGGTGTTCGGCGCGACGCTGGAACTCGAAGACCTGGAGTCGGGTGCGTCGGTCAAATATCAGATCGTCGGCGACGACGAAGCGGACATCGACCACGGTCTGATCTCGATCAGCTCCCCGATCGCGCGCGCATTGATCGGCAAGTCGGAAGGCGACGTCGCGTCGGTGCAGGCGCCAGGCGGCGTGCGCGAGTACGAGATCATCGCGGTTAGCTACATCTGAGGGTGACACGGTGTCGCAAATGCCACATCGGGTATTCCGTCTTTTGACTGTCGTATGGGTCGGTAGTCTGCTGACTATCGGCTATGCCGTCGCGCCCGTGCTGTTCACATCGCTCGACCGGATGACGGCGGGTGCCGTCGCGGCGCAGCTGTTTCGGGTGCAGGGCATCCTGGGTGTGGTGTGCGGCGTTTTGCTGCTCGGTCTCGCGAACCTGCTGATTCGTCGCGGCAGCGAGGCGTATCGCCGTTTGCGCTGGCTGATAGCTGGCATGCTGGTGTGCGTGCTGGTGGGTTACTTCGCGCTGCAGCCGTTCATGAATGCGATGCGCATGGCCGCGCTCGAAGCGGGCAGCGATGTCGGGCATTCGGTCTATGCGACGCGCTTCGGCATCCTGCACGGCGTGTCGAGTCTGTTCTATCTGATCGAAAGCCTGTTGGGCCTGGGGCTCGTGTGGATGTTGCCTGCGGGGTCTGACGTCGCGGCGACGGAGCGGCGCGCTCGCGGTGCCGCGGGGAAGATGGCGGGCTGAAGCGAGGGATCGGGCGGCTTCTGTTTGCTTGTCCCGGTCTTTGCGCTTTCAGCGGAATTCTTTGAGCGCCGCTGCGGGCATTCAGTCTCCCGCTTCAAGCCGGCCGGTGCCAAGGTGCGGACTTCTTCGCCGCACGCCCCGCCACTTGCTTACTTCGACGATTGATGCGAGCGCTTCGCGCTGGTTTGGCGCTTCTTCGCGCGCTTGATGTTGCCGCCTTGTGTGACCCGTTCATTGCCGCGCACCACGACCGCTTTTGCCTTGGGCTTGCGCATCGGAATTTCGCTGGGTTTCACGACCTTGACGACGCGCGGTGCGCGGCCCTTGCCCGGTTTGACTTCAACGGCCGCTTCGCGGGCGCTCGGCAGTGCGCCACGCTTCGTTTTCACCGCGGGTTGAGCCGATTCCGGCTTCCAGATCACCAGCAGCTTGCCGATGTGCTGGATCGGCGCAGCATTCAGCGTGTCGCAGATCTGTTCGTAAATCGCGATGCGCTCTTCACGATCGTCGCCGAACACGCGAATCTTGATGAGCTGATGGGCGCCCAGGTGAACCTTGATCTCGGAGAGCACAGCGTCGGTCAAGCCTTCGGCGCCGACGAGCACGACCGGTTTGAGCGCATGTGCCTGGGAGCGCAACTCGGCGCGTTGGTCGGAAGAGACTTTGAGGGCTGGCATGGAAAGTGGGAGACTCGACTAAAATGGCGGCACCTGCGTTCCCGATCGATTTGCTCGATCGGTCGATTCAACAGGGCGGCGCGTCAGAAACAACAGAATCGCGGATGACCGTCAGTTTGGCGGTGGCCGCGCGAATTAACCGCGTATTATCCCCTAAAGCGCGACACCACGCAGCAAGAGTTCAATCTTTAATGGCAAAAAACAAGTTCAACACCGCGTGGCTGCATGACCACATCAACGACCCGTACGTGAAAATGGCGCAGCGGGAGGGCTATCGCGCCCGCGCGGCCTACAAGCTGAAGGAGATCGACGAGCAGGACAAGCTGATCCGTCCGGGGCAGGTCATCGTCGACCTCGGCTCCACGCCGGGCAGTTGGAGTCAGTACGCGCGGAACAAGCTCGCCAAGGGCTCGCAGCGCGACGCTGAGCGCGAAGGCGGGATCGACGGTACGATCATCGCGGTGGACCTCCTGCCGATGGAACCGGTGGCCGACGTCCATTTCATTCAAGGCGACTTCCGTGAGGATTCGGTTCTGGTCCAGCTCGAAGAATTGGTCGGAGAACGCCAGGTCGACCTTGTAATTTCGGATATGGCACCCAACCTGTCGGGAGTGGCGGTGGCGGATGCCGCGCGAATCGAGCATCTATGCGATCTCGCGCTGGAATTCTCGCAAAATCACCTGAGACCGGATGGTGCCCTTTTAGTCAAATGTTTCCACGGCAGCGGTTATAGCCAGATTGTCGAAAAGTTCAAGCGTCAGTTCAAGGTGGTAGCGGCCCGTAAGCCAAAGGCTTCGCGGGATAAATCGTCAGAAACGTTTATTTTGGGTAAGCATCTCAAGCGCCCCGCGTAGGGCCGCTGCAGGACGGTTCCGCATCTGCCGATAAAGTGCTCATGGCGCCGGAAATTGGCGCTTTAATGGCCGGCTACGCTATTTATGTGGTAGCGAAACGTTATGGCAGGGGTCTGCGGACTGGATTAGAATGCTTTCGTGGTGCCGCAAGGCAAATGTAGGCGCCCGTCTAAGTGAAGGAGTGGTGCTTTGAACAACAATATGTTTTCGAAGGCAGCAGTGTGGCTGGTTATCGCACTGGTGCTGTTTACGGTGTTCAAGCAGTTCGACAAGCCCCGTGTCCAGGAAGGCGTTTCCTATTCGCAGTTCATGGACGACGCGAAGGCCGGCAAAGTCAAGAACGTCATTGTCCAGGGGCGGAACCTCACGGTCACTCCAGCAGACGGCCAGAAATACCAGATCGTGTCGCCCGGCGACATCTGGATGGTCGGCGATCTGATGAAGTATGGCGTTCAGGTGAGCGGCAAGGCTGACGACGAACCCAATGCGCTGGTGTCCGCGCTGTACTACCTCGGGCCGACGATCCTGATCATCGGTTTCTGGTTCTACATGATGCGACAGATGCAGGGAGGGGGCAAAGGTGGAGCGTTCTCGTTCGGCAAATCGCGCGCGCGCCTGATCGACGAGAACAACAACGCGATCAATTTCACCGACGTCGCCGGTTGCGACGAAGCGAAGGAAGAAGTGTCCGAACTGGTCGACTTCCTGCGCGATCCGCAGAAATTCCAGAAGCTGGGTGGCCGGATTCCGCGCGGCGTGTTGCTGGTCGGGCCGCCGGGAACCGGTAAGACGCTGTTGGCGCGCGCTATCGCCGGTGAAGCGAAAGTGCCGTTCTTCAGCATCTCGGGTTCGGACTTCGTCGAAATGTTCGTTGGTGTCGGCGCGGCTCGCGTGCGCGATATGTTCGAGCAGGCCAAGAAGCACGCGCCGTGCATCGTGTTCATCGACGAAATCGACGCAGTGGGCCGTCATCGCGGCGCCGGTATGGGCGGCGGCAACGACGAACGCGAGCAGACGCTGAATCAGATGCTGGTCGAGATGGACGGCTTCGAGGCGAACTCCGGTGTGATCGTGATCGCTGCAACGAACCGTTCGGACGTGCTCGACAAGGCGTTGCTGCGCCCGGGCCGCTTCGATCGCCAGGTGTACGTCGGTCTGCCGGACATCCGGGGCCGCGAGCACATCATGAAGGTCCACCTGCGCAAGGTACCGATCTCGAACGATGTCGACGCGGCGGTCATCGCGCGCGGCACCCCGGGCTTCTCGGGCGCCGATCTCGCGAACCTGGTCAACGAAGCTGCGTTGTTCGCGGCTCGCCGCGGCAAGCGCATCGTCGAAATGACGGACTTCGAAGACGCGAAGGACAAGATCTTCATGGGTCCGGAGCGCAAGTCGGCTGTGATTCGCGAGGAGTCGAAGCGCGCCACGGCGTATCACGAGTCGGGCCATGCGGTGATCGCGAAGCTGCTGCCGAAGGCCGATCCGGTGCACAAGGTCACGATCATTCCGCGCGGCCGTGCGCTGGGCGTCACGTGGCAATTGCCGGAGCACGACAACGAAACGTATTCGAAGGACTACCTGCTGGATCGTCTCGCGATCCTGTTCGGTGGCCGGGTCGCGGAAGAGTTATTCCTGAACCTGATCAGCACGGGTGCGTCGGACGACTTCAACAAGGCGACGCAAACGGCTCGCGCGATGGTGGCTCGCTTCGGCATGACGGACGCGCTTGGGCCGATGGTCTACGTCGACGATGAAAACGACGCAACGCCGTTTGGCCGTGGGTTCACACGCACCATTTCGGAAGCGACGCAGCAGAAGGTCGACGCGGAAATCCGCCGCGTGCTGGACGAGCAGTACAACCTCGCGAAGCGTCTGCTTGACGAAAACCGCGATAAGGTCGAGGCGATGACCGCCGCACTGATGGAGTGGGAAACGATCGACGCCGATCAGATCAACGACATCATGGCTGGCCGTCCGCCGCGTTCGCCGAAGAGTTCGCCGCCGTCGGCAAGCGACGCCTCCTCGGGCGGTAGCCCGGGCACCGAGGTCAAGCCTGGCAGCGCGACTGCGCCGGCCTGATAGGCGAGCAGCAGAAAGTGCGGGCCGGTGTGCTTCACACCGGCCCGTTTGCATTTTTCCGTCTTATGTGAAGCATCATTACGTGTCGAAAGCCACTCTCTCTTCTCTTCCGATCCCCGCGCCGATGCAATGCGGCCGTTTCAAGCTGACCTTTGAACGCCCATTGGTCATGGGTATCCTGAACATTACGCCTGATTCGTTTTCCGATGGCGGCAAATACGCGACGCGCGAGGATGCGCTGCGCGAGGCCGAGCGCATGATCGCCGACGGTGCGGACATCATCGACATCGGCGGCGAATCGACCCGCCCGGGGGCGCCGCCGGTGCCGCTCGACGAAGAACTGGAGCGCGTGATTCCACTTATCGAGCAACTGCGTGGGATGAACGTGCCGTTGTCGGTGGATACGTATAAGCCGGAGGTGATGCGTCACGCATTGCGTGCGGGCGCCGATCTGATCAACGACATCTGGGGCTTCCGGATGCCTGGCGCGATCGACGCGGTCCGCGATAGCGCATGCGGTTTGTGTGTGATGCATATGCTGGGCGAGCCGCAGACGATGCAGCTCGGCGAGCCGGCCTATGAAGATGTGGTGAGCGAAGTTCGCCATTTCCTCGAAGAGCGGGTGGCCACACTGCAGCAAGCTGGTATTGCGCGCGAGCGCATCAGCGTCGACCCGGGTTTCGGCTTCGGAAAAGCAGTGGTGGAGCACAACTACGCGTTGCTTGCGCATTTGCCGGAAACCGCGCCGCAGGCCGTGCCGCCGTACCCGATTCTCGCGGGCATGTCGCGTAAGTCGATGGTCGGCGCGGTGGTCGGGCGTCCACCGGCGGAGCGCGTCGCCGGCAGCATCGCCGCCGCTGTGTGTGCAGCCGAACGGGGCGCGGCGATTCTGCGCGTGCATGATGTCGCGCAAACGGTAGACTCGTTGAAAGTATGGGCAACTATGCGCGACGCGGCGAATCACGGCCGCGCGCGCAATTGATCCCAAAGCAAGGGAGATAGGTAAAACATGGCACGTCGTTACTTCGGAACGGACGGGATTCGGGGCAAGGTCGGTGAAGGGCCCATTACGCCGGAGTTTGTGCTGCGGCTGGGTTATGCGGCCGGCAAGGTACTCGCGGGTGCGGATCGCCGGACCAGATCGAGCGCCCGGCCCACGGTGCTGATCGGGAAAGACACACGGGTGTCGGGCTACATGCTCGAAGCCGCGCTCGAGTCGGGCTTTTCGGCGGCCGGCGTCGACGTGATGCTGGCCGGCCCGATGCCGACTCCCGGCATCGCCTACCTGACGCGCGCGCTGCGGCTCGCCGCGGGCGTGGTCATCAGCGCATCGCATAACCCGTACTACGACAACGGCATCAAATTCTTCTCCGCCGACGGCAACAAGCTGCCCGACGAGGTCGAAGCGCAGATCGAACAGCAGCTCGATCTGCCGCTCGCCTGCGCGGCATCCGAGCAGCTCGGCAAGGCGCGGCGCCTCGACGATGCGGCCGGCCGTTATATCGAGTTCTGCAAGAGCACGTTCCCGGTTGCGTTCGACCTGCGCGGGATGAAGCTGGTGGTCGATTGCGCGCATGGCGCCGCGTACGACATCGCGCCGCACGTGTTCCACGAACTTGGCGCCGAGGTAATCCCGATCGGCGTCGCGCCGAACGGCTTCAATATCAACGACGGTGTGGGCGCCACCGCGCCCGACGCGCTGGTGCGCGCGGTGTGCGCGAATCACGCGGATCTCGGCATTGCGCTCGATGGCGACGCCGACCGTCTGCAGGTGGTCGACGCGGCCGGCCGTCTGTACAACGGCGACGAGCTGCTGTACGTGCTAGTGAAGGACCGCATCGCGACGGCGGGCAAGGTGGACGGCGCGGTCGGCACCTTGATGACCAATATGGCGGTTGAGGTCGCGCTGCAGGAGGCGGGCGTGAAGTTCGTCCGCGCGGCGGTGGGCGACCGCTATGTGCTCGAGCAGTTGCGCGAACACGGCTGGCAACTCGGGGCGGAAGGGTCCGGCCATATTCTCTCCCTCGACCGCCATTCGACCGGCGACGGCATCGTCTCCGCGCTGCTGGTGCTGGCGGCGATGCAGCGCAGCGGCAAATCGCTCGCCGAGCTGCTCGACGGCGTCACGCTGTTCCCGCAGAAGCTGATCAACGTACGGATGAAGCCGGATGCGGACTGGAAGGGCAGCGACACGATTCGTCGCGCGATCGGCAAGGCGGAGGATGCGTTGAATGGCCGCGGCCGCGTGCTGATCCGCGCATCCGGCACAGAGCCTGTGTTGCGCGTGATGGTCGAGGCGGAGAATGTCGACGACGCGGTTCATTATTCGGAAGCGATTGCCGACGCGGTGAAGCAGGCCACGGCGTAAGGCGCGCTTTTTTCACGTTTTTTTTACGCAGCGGCGGGACGACAGGGTGTCATCCCGCCGCATGCATGTTTGCCCTCGCTCCGAACCGGTGCGGCGCGCCAATTCCGCCAGCCCCGGCTGTCTTTTTCACGCCGCATTCCATCCCCGCGCCTTTGCGCACCCTTAGTGGACGTGCGTCGCGCGCGTCCACACGCAAACGTTCGCGCCCCATCTTTTTCGCCTAGTCTCAAGAACGTAGTGGCCAACGTCGCCAGACAGTCAATTCATCCGTCCCGCCGACCCTTTCAGCCGGTAATCTTACTGTCACATCTGTTTCATGAACAGTCACGTTTTTGTCACAAAGAGACCCTAAGCTTCGCGGTGTTCGTGTTAATCCGCTCACACCGCTCACACCTTGGAGGTCTCATGAAATTGATGCAAACCGTGTTCGCTGGCGTCGCTGGCGCGCTTTTCGCAATCGCAGCGCAAGCAGCAGACATCACCGGCGCGGGCAGCACCTTCGCAGCACCGATCTACACGAAATGGGCCGACGCCTATCAGAAGTCCGGCGGCGGCAAGGTGAATTACCAGGGTATCGGTTCGTCGGGTGGTGTGAAGCAGATCGTCGCGAAGACGGTCGATTTCGCCGGCTCGGACGCTCCGCTCAAGGACGACGAACTCGCCAAGGACGGCCTGTTCCAGTTCCCGACGGTGGTCGGCGGCGTGGTGCCGGTCGTCAACGTGCCGGGCGTGAAGCCGGCTGAACTGACGCTGTCGGGCGAAGTGCTCGGCGACATCTACCTGGGCAAGATCAAGAAGTGGAATGACCCGGCAATCGTCGCGCTGAACCCGAAGGTCAAGTTGCCGGATACCGACATCGCCGTGGTGCGCCGCGCCGATGGTTCGGGCACCAGCTTCATCTGGACGAACTACCTGTCGAAGGTCAACGCTGACTGGAAGTCGAAGGTCGGTGAAGGCGCAACGGTCAGCTGGCCGACCGGCACCGGCGGCAAGGGCAACGACGGCGTCGCGGCGTTCGTGCAACGTCTGCCGGGCGCGATCGGCTACGTGGAATGGGCGTATGCGAAGCAGAACCACATGACGTATGTCGCGCTGAAGAACTCGTCGGGCGCAGTGGTCGAGCCGAAGACGGACACCTTCAAGGCAGCGGCAGCGGGTGCGGACTGGTCGAAGTCGTTCTACCAGATCCTGACGAACGAGCCGGGCAAGAACGCATGGCCGATCGTCGGCGCAACCTTCGTGCTGCTGCACACGGCGCAGGACAAGCCGGTGCAAGGCACGGAAACGCTGAAGTTCTTCGACTGGGCGTTCAAGAACGGCACGCAAGCCGCGAACGATCTGGACTACATCTCGCTGCCGGATTCGGTCGTGGCGGAGATCCGCACGCAGTGGAAGCAGAAGGTGAAGGACGCTGCGGGCAAGTCGATCGCCGACTAAGCTTTGCGGTAAGCAACAGCATCGCGTAACACGTTGGCCGTCCTCGTCTGAGGACGGCCAATGGCATTAACCCCGGGGCATTCACCCCGAGCATTACCGGCCGTGCGGCACATGTCATACGGCAACTGGAAACAGGTCCATCAGGCTCTCATGTCCGATATCCATCTAGCGTCCGGCGCAAGCAGGGCCACCCCGCCCGGCAGCACGTCGCAGCAGAAGGCGCCCAGCCGCGCCGGCGACGTGATCTTCGGCGGACTGGCGCGCCTCTCCGCCATCGTCACACTGCTTCTGCTCGGCGGCATCATCGTTTCGCTGATCATCGCTTCCATGCCGTCGATCAGGCAGTTCGGTCTGAGCTTCCTGTGGACGGCCGAGTGGGATCCACCCAGCAAGCAATTCGGCGCACTGGTGCCGATCTACGGCACGGTCGCCACGTCGATCATTGCTCTGCTCATCGCGGTGCCGGTCAGCTTCGGCATCGCGCTTTTCCTCACCGAACTCGCGCCCGCGTGGCTGCGCCGCCCGCTCGGCATCGCGATCGAACTGCTCGCAGCGATCCCGTCGATCGTGTACGGCATGTGGGGTCTGCTGGTGTTCGCGCCGATCTTCGCGACGTGGTTCCAGAAACCGCTCGGCGCGGTGCTCGGCGGCATTCCGTTTGTCGGCGCGCTGTTCCGCGGCCCGCCGATCGGCATCGGCATTCTGTGCGCGGGTGTGATTCTCGCGATCATGATCATCCCGTACATCGCGTCGGTAATGCGCGACGTGTTCGAAGTCACGCCGGTGCTGCTGAAGGAATCGGCGTACGGCATCGGCTGCACGACGTGGGAAGTGATGTGGAGGATCGTGCTGCCCTTCACCAAGAGCGGCGTGATCGGCGGCGTGATGCTCGGACTCGGCCGCGCGCTCGGCGAGACGATGGCGGTCACGTTCGTGATCGGCAACACCAATCTGCTCGACAATATCTCGCTGTTCTCGCCGGGCAATAGCATCACGTCGGCGCTCGCCAACGAATTCGCGGAAGCCGACCCCGGCCTGCACACATCGGCGTTGATGGAACTGGGTCTGATTCTGTTCGTGATTACTTTCATCGTGCTGGCGATTTCGAAAATGATGCTGCTGCGCCTCGAAAAAGGGGAGGGCGCGAAATGAGCCAGTCCACTTTGAACATGCCGGGTTCGCACGACCCAGCCGCGCTCGAAGCGATGCGCGTGCGTCTGCAAGGCCGCCGCCGCATGACCAACGCGATCGCGCTGACGGCGTCGCTCGTCGCGATGGCCTTCGGTCTGCTGTGGCTCATATGGATTCTCTATACGACGCTGCGTCTGGGCATCGGCGGCTTGTCCATCGAGCTGTTCACGCAATCGACGCCGCCGCCGAACACCGATGGCGGCGGTCTCGCCAACGCAATCGTCGGCAGCGTGCTGCTGGTCGGCCTCGCTACTTTCGTCGGCACGCCGATCGGCATTCTGGCGGGCGTGTACCTCGCCGAATACGGCCAGAAAGGCTGGCTTGCCAACCTGACGCGCTTCATCAACGACATCCTGTTGTCGGCGCCGTCGATCGTGATCGGTCTGTTCGTGTATGCGCTGGTGGTCGCGAAGATGGGCCACTTCAGCGGCTGGGCAGGCGTGTTCGCGCTCGCGCTGCTACAGATTCCGATCGTGATCCGCACCACCGAAAACATGCTGAAGCTGGTGCCCAACGCGCTGCGTGAAGCGGCCTTCGCGCTCGGCACGCCGAAGTGGAAGATGGTGCTGTCGATCACGCTGAAGGCGTCGATTGCTGGCATCGTCACCGGCGTGCTGCTCGGGGTCGCGCGGATCGCCGGTGAAACCGCGCCGCTGCTGTTCACGGCGCTGTCGAACCAGTTCTTCTCGGTGAACATGGGCCAGCCGGTCGCGAACCTGCCGGTCACCATCTACAAGTTTGCGTTGAGTCCGTTCGCGCAATGGCAATCGCTTGCGTGGGCCGGCGTCTTCCTGATCACGCTCGCGGTGCTGGGACTGAACATCCTCGCGCGCACGATCTTCTCGAACAAGTAAGGGCGGAGTGTAATCCGATGAATATGGCAGAAACTCAACTCAATCCGACCGCGCGTGCCACCGCGCCCGCCAGCCCCGATCCCGTTCAGCGCGGCGAGGCGTCATCGCCGTCGCGTCCGAAGATCGAGGTCAACGACCTGAACTTCTTCTACGGCAAGTATCACGCGCTGAAGAACATCAACCTGCAGATTCCAGAAGGCAAGGTGACCGCGTTCATCGGCCCCTCGGGCTGCGGCAAGTCCACCTTGCTGCGCACCTTCAACAAGATGTACGCGCTCTATCCGGAACAGCGCGCCGAAGGCGAGATCCTGATGGACGGCGAAAACCTGCTGACTTCCAAGCGCGATATCTCGCTGCTGCGCGCGCGGATCGGCATGGTGTTCCAGAAGCCGACGCCGTTTCCGATGTCGATCTACGACAACATCGCTTTCGGCGTGAAGATGTTCGAAACGCTGCCGCGCTCGGAGATGGACGACCGCGTCGAATGGGCGCTCACCAAGGCCGCGCTGTGGAACGAAGTGAAGGACAAGCTCGGCCAGAGCGGCTACGGTTTGTCCGGTGGCCAGCAGCAGCGTCTGTGCATCGCGCGCGGCATCGCGATCCGTCCGGAAGTGCTGCTGCTCGACGAGCCGTGCTCGGCGCTGGACCCGATTTCGACGGGCCGCATCGAAGAGCTGATCGCCGAATTGAAGAGCGATTACACGGTGGTGATCGTCACGCACAACATGCAACAGGCGGCCCGCTGTTCGGACTACACTGCCTATATGTATCTCGGCGAGTTGATCGAATTCGGCGATACCGAAAAGATCTTCATCAAGCCGGTCCGCAAGGAAACCGAGGACTACATCACTGGCCGTTTCGGCTGATCCGCCGAACAAAACAACGGAGTACGACATGTCCGATAAACATCTGTCCAGCCAGTTCGACGCCGACCTGAATCTGGTTTCGTCGAAGGTGCTCGAAATGGGCGGCCTCGTCGAGTCGCAGATCGTCAACGCGATGCAGGCGCTCAACGAGTTCGACCTCGACATGGCCGAGCAGGTGATCGCCGCCGAAGATCGCCTGAACAAGATGGAAGTCGACATCGACGAGGAGTGCAGCAACATCATCGCGCGCCGTCAGCCGGCCGCGCGCGATTTGCGCCTGTTGATCGCGATCTCGAAGACCATCACCAATCTCGAACGCGCCGGCGACGAAGCGGAAAAAATCGCCAAGCGCACCAAGCGTCTGATGGAAGACGGCGCGTCGCGCACCATCAATATCGCCGAGATCAAGCTGTCGGGCGAAATGGCGGTGTCGATCCTGCGCCGCGCGCTGGACGCGTTTGCGCGCCTCGATACGGTCGCCGCCGCGCAGATCGTGCGCGACGACAAGGCGATCGACGAGGAATTCCGCGCGTTCGTGCGCAAGCTGATTTCGTATATGACCGAAGATCCGCGCTCGATTTCGGTGGGCCTCGATTTTCTGTTCATCGCAAAGGCGATCGAACGGATCGGCGACCACGCGAAAAACATCGCCGAGTTCATCATTTACATCGTGAAGGGCACCGACGTGCGGCACAAGTCGCGCGACGCGCTCGAACGCGAAGCGCTCAGTTAATCCAGATATAAGGACCAGAGGTGCCGATGCCTAGTAGCATTCTCGTCATTGAAGATGAGCCCGCAATTTCCGAATTGATCTCGGTCAATCTTCAACACGCCGGACACTGCCCGATTCGCGCGTACAACGCGGAGCAGGCGCAGAACCTGATCAGCGACGTACTGCCCGACCTCGTCCTGCTCGACTGGATGTTGCCGGGAAAATCGGGCATCGCGTTCGCGCGTGATCTGCGCAACAACGAGCGCACCAAGCACATTCCGATCATCATGCTGACCGCCCGCGGCGATGAGCAGGACAAGGTGCTCGGCCTCGAGATCGGCGCGGATGATTACGTCACCAAGCCGTTTTCGCCGAAAGAACTGATGGCGCGCATCAAGGCGGTGTTGCGCCGCCGCGCGCCGCAGTTAACCGAAGACCTGGTCGCGATCAACGGCCTCAAGCTCGACCCGGCGACGCATCGTGTGGCCGCGCATGCCGAAGGCAGCGAGATCAAGCTCGATCTCGGCCCGACCGAATTCCGTCTGCTGCACTTCTTCATGACGCACCCGGAGCGCGTGCATAGCCGCACGCAACTGCTCGACCAGGTGTGGGGCGATCACGTGTTCGTCGAAGAACGCACGGTGGATGTGCACATCAAGCGTCTGCGCGCCGCGCTCAAGCCGGCCGGGTGCGATGCTATGATTGAGACGGTACGCGGCAGCGGCTACCGGCTTGCGAAGAGCGCCTGATATCTGACGGCGGCGCTCGCGCCGCAACCGGTTCACGCGCGTCATATTCGCAACGCCAGGCGCCCGCCGTTTCGCGTGCGGCGCATGTCTTTTCTCTTCGATCGCTAGACCATGAACATCATCTGGGCGCGCTCCATCGTGTCGGTCGTGCTGCTCGCTGTTCTGTGCGTGGTGGTCGGCGCACTCGTGAACGTGAAGGCAGGACTCGTTCTGGCGATTGTCATGCTGCTCGCGCAGAGCTTCTTCGGCACGTTTCACAAACAGCGCCTTTGGCGTTTGCTCGACGCGCCGGTGTACGGCGAAGTGCCGAGCGCGCCAGGCATCTGGGGCGAAATCTACTACCGTCTGCACAAGCTCGCGAAGCGCTGGCATGCCCAGGTGCGCCAGGTCGAGCAGCAGCACTCGCGTTTCATCCAGGCGATCCAGGCGTCGCCGAACGGCGTCGCGATGCTCGACGATCACGATCAGATCGAGTGGTGCAACGCTATTTCGGAGAGCCACTTCGGCCTCGATGCGAAGCGCGATCTGCGCCAGCACATCACGCATCTGGTGCGTCACCCCGACTTCGTCCGCTACCTGAACTCGAACCGGTACGAGGAAATGCTGATCATGCGCGGCATGGGCGAGAAGCGCCAGAACGTGCTGTCGGTGCAGGTGTTTCCTTATGGCGAGAATCGCAAGCTGGTGTTGTCGCAAGACATTACCGAACTGGAGCGGACCGACGCGATGCGGCGCGACTTCGTCGCCAACGTGTCGCATGAATTGAAGACGCCGCTCACCGTGCTCTCGGGTTTTCTGGAGACGATGCGCGAGTTGCCGCTGGGCGAGGCCGAGCGCGCGCGCTATCTCGAACTGATGGAGCAGCAGGCGTCGCGCATGCGCCATATCGTCAACGATCTGCTGGTGCTCGCGAAGCTCGAGGGCGACAACAAGCCGCCGAGCGATCAGATGATCGACATGCGCGCGGTGTTGCGACATCTGCACGACGACGCGCAGAGCCTGTCGAGCCACCATCACAAGATCGTGTTCGATGCCGATGAAGGGCTGACGGTGACCGGCGTCGAAACCGAAATTCTTAGCGCGCTCGGCAATCTCGTGACGAACGCGATTCGCTACACGCCGGACGGCGGCGCCATCAAGGTAAGTTGGCACGCGCAAGGCGCGCACGCGGTGTTCTCCGTCACGGATAGCGGCCTCGGCATTCCCGCTGCGGACATTCCGCGGCTGACCGAGCGCTTCTATCGTGTCGATCGCAGCCGTTCACGCGACACCGGCGGCACGGGGCTCGGTCTCGCGATCGTCAAGCACGTGCTGCAGCGGCACGAAGCGCAGCTCGACGTGAAGAGCGAGGAGGGGCGGGGCAGCACGTTCACGGTGCGTTTCCCGGTGTATCGCACGGCGCGCCGGCAACCGGCGCCGGTTTGACGAAAGTTTGATAGAAGCGTCGGCATGAAAATGAAAAAAACCGCCTGAAAAAGGCGGTTTTTTTATATGCATTCGGAAGGCTCGCTAATATGGCGAGCCTCGCCAGCTTTACGGACAGAACTTCCCAAGCAAGCTCATCTGCGCATTGCGCGACGACTTGCCCGGCCGCCGCCGGCGATAGTGGCCGTCGCTTTGCATCAGCCACGCCGACTGATTGTCGCCGAGAAACGCCGATAGCCCCTCGGCGATCACGCGCCGCTTCAGGCGCCGGTTGTTGATCGGGAACGCGACTTCCACGCGCCGGAAGAAGTTGCGGTCCATCCAGTCGGCGCTCGACAGATAGACCTGTTCCTTGCCGCCGTCGTAGAAGTAGAAGATGCGATGGTGTTCGAGAAAGCGCCCGACGATCGAGCGCACCGTGATGTTCTCCGACAGTCCCGGCACGCCCGGCTGCAGCGAACACACGCCACGCACGATCAGATCGATCTTGACGCCCGCCTGCGCTGCTTCGTACAACTCGGCAATTACCGTGGGTTCGAGCAGCGCATTCATCTTCGCGACGATGCGCGCCTTCTTCCCGGCACGCGCGTGCTCGGCTTCGGCGCGAATTGCGTCGACCAGTTTCGGGTGCAGTGTGAACGGCGACTGCCAGAACTCGTGCAAACGCAATTCGCCGCCGATGCCTGTCAGTTGCTGGAACACGTGATGCACGTCTTCGCAGATTCTCTGGTCGGCGGTCATCAGGCCGAAGTCGGTATAAAGGCGCGCGGTGCGCGGATGATAGTTGCCGGTGCCGAGATGCACGTAGCGCTTGAGCGTCGTCTTGCCGCCTTGCGACACGCGCCGCACGATCAGCATCATCTTCGCGTGGCACTTGTGGCCCACCACGCCGTACACGACGTGCGCGCCGACCGCTTCGAGTTGCGAGGCCCAATTGATGTTGGTTTCCTCGTCGAAGCGCGCGAGCAGCTCGACCACCACCGTGACTTCCTTGCCGTTGCGCGCGGCCTGCATCAGCGCGTCCATCAGCGGCGAGTCGGTGCCGGTGCGGTAGATGGTCTGCTTGATCGCCATCACGTTCGGATCTTTGGCCGCCTGCAACAGCAGTTCCAGCACCGGCTGAAAGCTCTCGTACGGATGATGCAGCAGGACGTCGCCCTGATCGATCACGTCGAACATGCTGGCGCTGTTGGCGATCTGCGACGGGGTCGCGGGAATGTGCGGCACGAACTTCAGATCGGGCCGGTCCACCATCTCCGGCAACTGCATCAGCCGCACCAGATTCACGGGGCCGTTCGCGTAATAGCAGTCCTTGTCGGACAGGCTGCTTTCGTCGAGCAGACGCCGCACGACATGCGCCGGCGTTTCCGCCGACACTTCGAGCCGCACCGCATTGCCCAGATGCCGTGCCGGCAATTCGCCCTGCAACGCGACGCGCAGATTGGTGATTTCGTCCTCGTCGACGAACAGTTCGCTATTGCGCGTGATACGAAACTGATTGCAGCTGCGCACCACCAGGTTAGGAAACAGCTCGCCGACAAAGCGTTGCAGAAGCGAGCTGAGCAACACGAAGCCATGCGGATAGCCCGACAGGTCCTGCGGCATGCGCACGAGCCGCGGCAGCGCACGCGGCGCCTGCACGATGCCCATCATCGCCTGGCGGCCGAACGCGTCCTTGCCTTCCAGTTCGACGACGAAGTTCAGGCTCTTGTTGAGCACGCGCGGAAACGGATGCGCGGGATCGAGGCCGATCGGCGTGAGCACCGGCAGCAGTTCGTCGAAGAAGTAATTGCGCGCCCATTCGGTCTGCGCTTCGTTCCACGCTTCGGTGCCGTGAAAATAGATGCCTTCCGCTTCGAGAGCGGTCAGCACCGTGTCGTGCAGCATCGTGTACTGGCGATGCACGAGCTTCTGCGCGCGCTCGACCACGAGGTCGTACACGTGCTGCAGCGACATGCCGTCAGGCGACAGCGCGCCCGGGTTGTCGCGCATCTGTTCCTGCAGTCCGGCCATGCGGACTTCGAAGAATTCGTCGAGATTGCTGCTGGTGATGCAGATGAAGCGCAGGCGTTCGAGCAAAGGGACGGCGGGGTCGGCAGCTTGTGCCAGCACACGCTCGTTGAAACCCAGAATGCCCAGTTCGCGATTCAATAAGGGATAGCGGATGGACATCGGCAGTGAGAATGGTATGTCAGGAAGGGAGGCAGAAAGACGCTCGGAAATTCTCACAGTATGATGACGTTCTTATGACATTCTCAATGTTCTAAATTCTACGCCGTATTCGCCGCGTGTCGTCAATATGACGCAATGGATATGGGACCATAGCGCACCCCCATCGTTGCGAGGTGACATCGTGAGGCCCGGTACGCTTAGAATGGCGTCTTTGAACAGCGCGGCCGGTCACAAGGCACCCAGAGCAGCGGGCGGACCCGCGGCGCCTGCCACCGCTACCGCTGCCGCGCTCGCGCGCATGGAGTCCGCTTACCCGATGGTCAATACGCCCCAACTTCTCGCCGCCGTCGATCTCGGGTCGAACAGCTTCCGTCTGATCGTCGGCCGGGTGGAGGAAACCGACGCGGGCAGCCAGATCTACCAGGTCGACGCATTGCGCGAGCCGGTGCGTCTTGCTGCCGGTCTGTCGCGCGACAAGATGCTCGATCGCGCGTCGCAGGTGCGCGGGTGGGACGCGCTCAAGCGTTTCGGCGAACGGCTGCGCGACTTTCACCCCGATCACGTTCGTGCGGTCGCCACCAACACGTTGCGTATCGCCAAGAACGCCAGTGAATTTCTCGGCGAGGCGCAGGCTGCGCTCGGCTTCCCGATCGAAGTGATCGCGGGGCGCGAGGAAGCACGCCTGATCTATGCGGGCGCTGCACACTCCGTGCCGGCGAGCGCCGGCAAGCGGCTGGTGGTCGATATCGGCGGCGGCTCGACGGAATTCATCATTGGTTCGCACTACACGCCGATCAAGATGGAGAGTCTGTATATCGGCTGCGTGAGTCATAGCCGCACGTTTTTCCCCGCCGGCAACGTCGACGAATACACGATGCGCCAGGCTGAACTCGCCGCGGGCCGCGAAATCCAGATCATTTCCGCCGAGTACAAGAAGACCGGCTGGGAACAGGCGATCGGTTCGTCGGGCACCGCGCGCGCATTGGCCGAGCTGGTCGAGGCAAACAATTTCAACGATCCGGGCGTCACGCATGGCATTTCGCGCGGCGGTCTCGAACGGCTCAAGCGCGCGTTGATCAAGGCGGAGAATGTCAATCGGCTGAAACTGGTCGCGTTGAAGGCCGACCGCATTCCGGTGCTGGCCGGCGGGCTGTCGATCATGATCGCGGTGTTCGACGAACTCGGTGTCGACTACGTCGACACCACCGACGGCGCGCTGCGCCTCGGCGTGATGTACGACCTGCTCGGCCGTTCGCAGCACGAAGACATGCGCACGGTGACTGTCGAAGGCTTCATGCGCCGGTACGGCGTGGATCGCGCGCAGGCGGGACGGATCGGCGATCTGTCGGTGAGCTTCTACGACCAGTTCGCAGAGCCCGACGAAGAACGCCGTGTGGAAAACCGCATGTTCATCGGCTGGGCGGCGGCGCTGCATGAGATCGGGCTGTCGATTTCGCACAGCGCTTATCACAAGCACTCGGCCTACATCGCCAGCAACGCGGACATGCCGGGCTTTTCGCGCACCGACCAGGCGCGCCTCGCCGCGCTGGTGCTCGGTCATGCGGGCAAGCTCGGCAAGCTCTCGCAAACGCGCGAAGTGGAATGGCCGTTGCTGTTCTGTCTGCGGCTCGCGGCGCTGCTGTGCCGCCGCCGTGCGGATGTCGGCTTGCCGGGGATCACGGTCGCGCAGGCCAATGGCGGTTACGAGGTGCGCTTGCCGAACGAATGGGTGACCAAAAATCCGTTGACTGACTACAGCCTGATTCAGGAAGCGGCGGAATGGGAGAAAGTCGGCATTCCCTATCGTGTCGTTTATACGGACGATTGATGTGCGCCCCTTTTTGATGCACGCGTGAATGGATGAATGAAAATGCCCGGCGATTGCCGGGCTTTTCTTTTGCGTCCATCCCGCGATGTGCATTTAGCGCGGCAATGCATCGCCCAGAAAGTGGCGGGCATAGCGCGCATTGATGTCGGACAGACGGAACAGCGTCAGAAAGTCCGCGGTGTTGAAGTCGGGATCCCACGCCGGCGCGCCGCAAATCTTCGCGCCGAGGCGCAGATAACCCTTCACGAGCGGCGGCGGCGCGACGTCGGCGCCCGTCTGCAATTCATCGACCGGCAGCGGCGTGTGGGCGAACGCGCGATACTCCGGCGCCGTCAGCGCGCTCTCGCGCAGCGAGCAATACAGATTCGCCGCGTAGTGGCCGCCGTCGACCATCGCGACGCTCGCGCAGCCGAGCATCGTCTCGTAGCCGTTGTGCTTCATGTACGCGGCGAGCCCGGCCCACAGCGACATGATCACCGAGCCGCTGCGATAGTCCGGATGCACGCACGAGCGGCCCACTTCGACCATCTTGGCGCGCAGGTGCGTGAGACGCGACACGTCGAATTCGCTTTCCGCATACAGCCGGCCGATGCGCGCGGCCTGATGCGGCGGCAATGCGCGGTACGTGCCGACCACTTTCAGCGTGTCGAGATCGCGCACCAGCAGATGATCGCAGTAGGCATCGAACGCATCGACGTCGAGACCGGCGGGGCCCGTCAGACGCGCGCCCATTTCGTCGGCGAACACGCGGTAGCGCAGACGCTGCGCTTCGCGCAGTTCTTCGTCGGTGCGTGCCCATGTGACTTGCAGGCGATGCTGCGCGGTGACCGTTTCCTCGGCGCGCGGCAGACGACGCGTCTCGAAGATCGAAGCGAGGGGCAGGGTGGGCGTCGGCAGTTCTCGCATTGGGGGTCCTGGTCGAAAAAAGGGAGATTTCTTTTTTCGCCAATGTAGTAACGCCTGGTGACGCTCGCATGGCAAAGCCGTGACGATTGGATGACTGCCCGTAAGCCGCGTGCGCTCGGGTTGTAATGTGGGGCGGGGGCGGGGCCCCGGGCGGTTTAATAGGGGCCACCCGCGCGGGCGGATGTGTTTTTTGGGG